>DAHWNE010000072.1 GCA_027340195.1 Acetobacteraceae bacterium
GTGCATGACTACGGCGCCGGCGCCAGCCTGGAAGTGCATCGGGACGGCGCGGCCCCGCTGCTGGTGCCGTTCACCCGCGCCGCGGTGCCGGAGGTGGACCTCGCCGCCGGGGTGGTGGTGCTGGCCCCGCCTTCGGTGATCGATGCGAGGGCGCCATGACCTGGGTCGCCTCGGTCCTGACCCTGTTCCCGGGGATGTTCCCGGGGCCGCTCGGCGCCTCGCTCGCCGGCCGCGCGCTGGCCGAGGGGCGCTGGCGGCTGGAGGCGGTGGATTTGCGGGATTTCGCCACCGACCGCCACCGCAGCGTCGATGACACGCCGTTCGGCGGCGGGCCGGGCATGGTGCTGCGCGCCGATGTCGCGGATGCGGCCCTGGCCTCGGTCGCCGATGGCCGGCCGATGCTGGCGCTGACCCCGCGCGGGCGACCGCTGACCCAGGCGCGGGCGGCGCAACTGGCCGCCGGCCCCGGGGTGGTGCTGCTCTGCGGGCGCTACGAGGGGATCGACCAGCGCGTGATCGAGGCGCGCGGGCTCGAGGAGATCTCCATCGGCGACTACGTCCTCTCGGGCGGCGAGCTGGCGGCGATGGTGCTGCTGGATGCCGCGGTGCGGCTGCTGCCCGGGGTGATGGGCGCCGCCGAGAGCGCGCGCGAGGAGAGCTTCGCCGCCGGCCTGCTGGAATACCCGCACTACACCCGGCCCGCGGACTGGGCCGGTCGCGCCGTGCCCGCGGTGCTGCTCTCGGGCAATCACGCCGCCATCGCCGCCTGGCGGGAGGCCGAGGCGCGCGCCGTCACGGCCGCCCGCCGCCCCGACCTGCTTGCCGCTTCCCCGGTTGCCAGCCGCGTGCCGGCGCCGTAATCCGATCCGATCGAAGGACACCTGACCGATGAACATCATCCAGCGTTACGAAGCCGAGGAAATCGCGCGCCTCACCGCCGCCCGCCCGGTGCCGGAGTTCGCCCCCGGCGATACCGTGCGCGTCTCCGTCCGGGTGGTGGAGGGCGAACGGTCCCGCGTGCAGGCGTTCGAGGGGGTGGTGATCGCCCGTTCCAACAAGGGGCTGGGCAGCAATTTCACCGTCCGCAAGATCAGCTATGGCGAGGGGGTGGAGCGCGTGTTCCCGCTCTACTCACCCACCATCGCCGAGATCGCGGTGGTGCGCCGGGGCGACGTGCGCCGGGCCAAGCTCTATTACCTGCGCGGCCGGTCGGGCAAATCCGCCCGCATCGCCGAGAAGGCGCGCAGCACCGCCACCCAGGCCGAGACCAGCCCGGCGGAGACCGTCGCCGGCGCCTGAGGCGCCGCCTGTCACCCGAGGAGGAAACCCGCATGTCCGAGAGCCGTCCGCGTACCCTGTTCGACAAGATCTGGGACAACCACGTGGTCGAACGGCTTCCGGACGGCACATGCGTGCTCTACATCGACCGCCATCTGGTCCATGAGGTGACCAGTCCGCAGGCGTTCGAGGGGTTGCGCATGGCCGGCCGCCGCCTGCGCCGGCCGGACGCGACCATCGCGGTGGCCGACCACAACATCCCTACCGTCGGTCCGCGCAACCCGGAGGCGATCGCCGAGGAAGACAGCCGCATCCAGGTGCAGACGCTGGAACGCAACGTGAAGGAGTTCGGGGTCCCCTACATCCCGATCCTGGACGTGCGCCAGGGGATCGTTCACATCATCGGCCCGGAGCTGGGGATTTCCCTGCCCGGCACCACCATCGTCTGCGGGGATTCGCACACTTCCACCCATGGCGCGCTGGGGGCGCTGGCGTTCGGCATCGGCACCTCCGAGGTCGAGCACGTGATGGCGACCCAGACGCTGCTGCAGAAGCCGGCCAAGAACCTGCTGATAAGGGTCGATCACACGCTGGGCTTCGGCGCCTCGGCCAAGGATCTGGTGCTGGCGATCATCGGCAAGATCACCACCGCCGGCGGCAACGGCCATGTCATCGAATATGCCGGGGAAGGCATCCGCGCGCTGGACATGGCCGGACGGATGACGGTTTCCAACATGTCGATCGAGGCCGGCGCGCGCGCCGGGCTGGTGGCGCCGGACGAGACCACCTTCGCCTATGTGAAGGGCCGCGAATACGCGCCCAAGGGCGCGGCGTTCGAGCAGGCGCTGGCGTATTGGCGCACCCTGCCCTCCGACCCCGGCGCGCAATACGACACCACGGTGGTGCTGGATGCGCGCGAGGTGGCGCCGATGGTCACCTGGGGCACCACCCCGGGCGCGGTGGTGCCGGTGACCGGGGTGGTGCCGGACCCCGCCACGGTCGGCGACGAAGGGGCACGGGCACAGATGCAGCGGATGCTGGACTACATGGGCCTGACCCCCGGCACGCGGATGGAGGACCTGCCGATCGACGTGGTGTTCATCGGCTCCTGCACCAACGGGCGGATCGAGGACATCCGCGCCGCCGCCGCGGTGGCGCGCGGCCGGCGGGTGGCCGAGGGGGTGCGCGCGCTGGTGGTACCGGGTTCCGGCCAAGTGAAGCGCCAGGCCGAGAAGGAGGGGCTGGACCGGGTGCTGCTGGAAGCCGGGTTCGAGTGGCGCGACCCGTGCTGCTCGATGTGCCTGGGGATGAACCCCGACAAGATCTCGGCCGGGCAGCGCTGCGCCAGCACGTCCAACCGCAATTTCGAGGGCCGGCAGGGTCCCGGCGGGCGGACGCATCTGGTTTCCCCCGCCATGGCGGCGGCGGCAGCGGTGAACGGGCGCATCACCGACGTTCGGCAACTGGGCTGAGGAGCGCGCGCGATGGACAAGTTCACCACCCTGACCGGCGTCGCCGCCCCGCTGCCGCTGGCGAATGTGGATACCGACAAGATCATCCCCGCCCGCTTCCTCAAGACCATCAAGCGGTCTGGGCTCGGGGTGCATCTGTTCGACACGCTGCGCTACGACGCCGCCGGCAAGGAACGGCCGGAATTCGTGCTGAACCAGGAACCGTACCGGCACGCGGAGATCCTGATCGCGCATGAGAATTTCGGCTGCGGATCGTCGCGCGAGCACGCCCCCTGGGCGCTGCTGGATTTCGGCATCCGCTGCATCATCGCGCCGGATTTCGCCGATATTTTCTACAACAACAGCTTCAAGAACGGCATCCTGCCGATCCGCCTGCCGCGCGCGGTCTGCGACGCGCTGATCGAGGATGCCAAGCTGGGCGGCAACGCGCGCCTGACCGTCGATCTGGAACGCCAGGTGGTGGTGCGGCCGAACGGGGAGGAAATCCATTTCGATATCGACCCGTTCCGCAAGCACCTGCTGCTGAACGGTCTCGACGATATCGGCCAGACGCTTCAGCACGCCCCGGCGATCGATGCGTACGAGGCGCGCCGGCGCGCGGCCGAACCCTGGCTGCCTTCCACCACCGAAGCCGCCTGAGACGAAGGACCGCCCCATGCCCGCCAACAAGAAGCTGCTGATCCTGCCCGGCGACGGGATCGGCCCCGAGGTGATGGCGGAAACCCGCCGCGTGATCGACTGGATGGACCGCCGCCGCCTGGTGCGCTTCGACATCGCCGAGGCGCTGGTGGGCGGGGCGGCGATCGATGCCGAGGGCACGCCGATCACGGAAGCGACCATGCAGGCGGCGCGGGATGCGGATGCGATCCTGTTCGGCTCGGTCGGCGGGCCGAAATGGGACAAGCTGGGCTTCGACCTGCGCCCCGAACTCGCGATCCTGCGCCTGCGCAAGGAGCTCGACCTGTTCGCCAATCTGCGCCCGGCGGTGGTGCTGGACCCGCTGGTCGATGCCTCCACCCTGAAGCCCGAGGTGGTGCGCGGGCTCGACATCATGATCGTGCGCGAGAGCACGGGCGGGGTCTATTTCGGCACTCCGCGCGGGGTGGAGACGCTGCCCGACGGGCAGCAGCGCGGCTTCGATACCGAATCCTACACCACCGGCGAGATCGAGCGGGTGGCGCGCGTCGCCTTCGAACTGGCGCGCAAGCGCGGCTTGCGGGTGACCAGCGTCGAGAAGGCCAACGTGATGCAGTCCGGCCTGTTCTGGCGCCAGACGGTGACCGCGCTGGGCGCGCGCGACTACCCCGATGTGGCGCTGTCGCACATGTATGCCGACAATTGCGCCATGCAGCTGGTGCGCAATCCGCGCCAGTTCGACGTGATCGTGACCTCCAACATCTTCGGCGACCTGCTGTCCGATCTGGCCTCCATGCTGACGGGGAGCCTGGGGATGCTGCCCTCGGCCACGCTGGGGGCGGTGCAGCCCTCGGGCAAGCGCCATGCGCTGTATGAGCCGATCCACGGCAGCGCGCCCGACATCGCCGGCAAGGGGATCGCCAACCCGCTGGCGCAGATCCTGAGCTTTGCCATGCTGCTGCGCTATTCCTTCGACATGGAGGAGGATGCGCGGCTGATCGAGGGCGCGGCGACGGCGGTGCTTGCCGCCGGGCTGCGGACGGCCGACCTCGCCGGGCCGGGCGGGACGGCGGCGGTGGGGACGCGGGCGGTGGGGGACGCGCTGCTGGCGGAGCTGGAGCGGCGCGCGGCGTAGGGGGTTGCGGCGGGCGCCGGTCGCGCTCGCCATGCCGACGCACGCCATGACGAACGAAACCGCCACCACGATGCATTCGGCCACCGAACTCCACCGGCGCGACCGCGTCGCCGGCGCCGCCGACCCCGATTGGGCCGCCATCGCCCCGGACTGGTGCGCGTGCGCGCCTTCGTGGACAGCGCCGGGGCGAAGTGATCGCGCTTGCGCGGGCCCGGCCGATATGCGATCAGCGCCCGGCAGGAAGCCGCAAATCGCAATGCCCGGGGGACACGTCCATAAGTGGCCGACCATATTCTTGAGACCGAAGGCCTGACGAAGGAGTTCAACGGCTTCGTCGCGGTCGATCATGTCGCCCTCGGCGTCCGCCCCGGCACCATCCACGCGCTGATCGGCCCCAACGGCGCCGGCAAGACCACCTGCTTCAACCTGCTCACCGGATTCCTGCCCGCCACCGCCGGGCGGATCCGCTTCAAGGGCCGCGACATCACCGGGATGCGCCCGGCGGAGGTGGCGCGGCTCGGCCTGGTGCGCAGCTTCCAGATCTCGGCGGTGTTCCCGCGCCTTTCCGCGCTCGAGAACGTCCGCCTCGCGCTGCAGCGCGCGCGCGGGCGGTCGTTCGATTTCTGGCGGTCCGAGCGGGTCCTCGCGCGCTACAACGACCGCGCGCATCAGCTGTTGTTCGATGTCGGGCTGTCGGAGTTCGTCCACACCGTCGCCGGCCAGCTTGCCTACGGGCAGAAGCGCGCGCTCGAGATCGCCACCACCCTCGCGCTCGAACCCGAGATGATGCTGCTCGACGAACCCACCGCCGGCATGACCCATGCCGATGTCGATCGCATCGTCGAGCTGATCCGCGCCATCCGCGCCGGCCGTACCATCCTGATGGTGGAACATAACCTGTCGGTGGTGGAGGGGCTGTGCGACACCATCACCGTGCTCACCCGCGGCCGGGTGCTGGCCGAGGGCGATTACGCCGCGGTCTCGGCCAACCCCGAAGTGATCGCCGCGTATCTGGGCTCCGACGCCGCCGCCGAGCCGGCTCATGCTTGAGGTCGCGGATCTGAACGCCTGGTATGGTGAAAGCCACGTCCTGCACGGTGCCGGTTTCGAGGTACGGGAGGGCGAGGTGGTGACCCTGCTGGGGCGCAACGGCGCCGGCAAGACCACCACCATGAAATCCATCATGGGCCTGGTGCCGCGTCGCGCCGGGTCCATCCGCTTCCGCGGCGCCGAGCTGATCGCCGCCCCCCCCGAGCGCATCGCGCGTGCCGGCATCGCGCTTTGTCCGGAGGAGCGGGGCATCTTCGGCTCCCTCAGCGTGACCGAGAATCTGCTGCTGCCGCCGATCATCGCCCCCGGCGGGCTCGATCTTGCCACCATCTACACGCTGTTTCCCAACCTGCGCGAGCGCGCCCGCACCGCCCACGGCACCCGCCTGTCGGGCGGTGAGCAGCAGATGCTGGCGATCGCGCGCATCCTGCGCACCGGGGCCAAGCTGCTACTGCTGGACGAGCCGACCGAGGGGCTGGCGCCGGTGATCGTCCAGCAGATCGGCCGCACCATCCTCGAGATCAAGAAGCGCGGCTTCACCGTGCTGCTGGTGGAGCAGAACTTCCGGTTCGCCGCCACGGTGGCCGACCGCCACTACGTGATGGAGCACGGCCGCGTGGTCGATATGATTCCAAACCATCTTCTCGCGTCCAGCATGGACAAGCTGCACGATTATCTGGGGGTGTAGGCCATGATGATGATCCTGGGGATTCCCGCGCCCCTGCTGTTCGGCCAGTTGCTGCTCGGCGTCATCAACGGCGCCTTCTATGCCATGCTGGCGCTCGGGCTCTCGATCATCTTCGGGATGCTCAATATCATCAATTTCGCCCATGGCGCGCTGTTCATGATGGGCGCCTTCGCCGCCTGGCTGATGCTGCACTAT
>DAHWNE010000116.1 GCA_027340195.1 Acetobacteraceae bacterium
GCTGACCGCGCTGGCACCGCCGCGCCGCCCCACCGACGCGGTGCTGACCTATCGCGCCTATGCACACGGGTTTCAGATCCTGCATTTCCGGGTCGGGCTGGCGATGTGGCCGGGCGGCTACCGGATGCGCCTTTCCTACCATACCACCGGGCTGGTGGGGTTCTTCTACCGCGGCCACCAGGTGGATCATGTCTCCGGCACCTGGCGCGACGGCCGGGCCGCGCCGTATCGCTACACCGCCGACGGGGTCTGGCACGGCAACCCGCATCATCTGATCCTGACCTATCATGACGGGGTTCCGCATGTGCGCGCGGTGATGCCGCCCATCGGCACGGAGCGGCACAAGGTACCGGTGGCGCAGCAACGTGGAACCATCGACACCATGTCGGCGGTGGTCGATCTGCTGCGCCATCTGGCGGTGCGCCACAGCTGTGCCGACACGGTGCATACGTTCGACGGGCGGCGGCTGAGCGTGATCGTCGCGCGCGACGCGGGACGGGTGGTGCTGCCGCGCACCGGGCGCAGCATTTTCGCCGGACCGGCGCGGCGCTGCGATTTCACCGGGCGGATGCTGGCCGGGTTCCTGTTCGGTCACCGCGCCCGCGACAGCCGGCCGATGCACGGTGCCGCCTGGTTCGCGCCCCTCGCGCCCGGCGGGCTGGCGCTGCCGGTCCATCTGCGCTTCGACACCGACTGGTTCGGCGAGGTGGAGATGGACCTGACCGCGGTGCGGCTTGGTCCGGCGGCGATGACGGGACCGGGGGCGGCGGGTTAGCCGAGGGCCGTCACCAGCGCCTCGGCGCTGCGCCCGTTGGCGATGGTGGCCGATCGCCCATCCCAATGGATGCCGCCCACCCGGGCGAAGGCGTGATTGGCGCCCGGATAGACATAGGCGGAGATGAGCGGATTCCCCGCCACCGCCGCGACCACCCTGGCGCGCCCCTCGGCGGGGAAGAACTCGTCCTGGTCGGCGATATGGAGCAGCAGCGGCCGGCTCACCTTGCCGAGGTCACCCAGCAACCCGTCGAGACCCACCCCGTAGTACGAGATATTCAGCTCCGCATCGGATTGTTCCGCCATCATGAACGCGAGCCGCCCGCCCAGGCAGTAGCCCATGGTAGCGGCCTTGCCGTTTGCCCCCGGCAACGCGCGGGCGGCGGCCAGCGTGGCGCGGAGATCGGCGATGCCCAGCGCCTGGTCGAACCGGTTGAACAGGTCGAACGCCTGCTTCCATTCGGCTTCGGATTTGTCGGTGATATCGACCCCGGGTTGCAGCCGCCAGAACAGATCGGGGCAGATGGCGATGAAACCCATGTCGGCCACCCAGGCGGCGGTATCGCGCATCGCCTGGTTCACTCCGAAAATCTCCTGGATGAGAATCACCGCGCCGGGCTTGGCGGCGGAGGGTTTCGGCTCCGCCACATAGGCGGAGAAGTGACCGGTTCCATCGGCGGCGGGGATCGAGATCTGCGGCATGATCGCAACTTTTCCTGGCAGTGGCGTTTTGCCCCGCCCGCCGCGCGCGGGCGGGGCCGGGCGGGGTCAGCGGACCCGGTTGTCGACCAGCTCGGTCACCACCGCGGGATCGGCCAGGGTGGAGGTATCGCCGAGACTGTCGGTTTCGTTGGCGGCGATCTTGCGCAGGATGCGCCGCATGATCTTGCCGGACCGGGTCTTGGGTAGCGCCGGCGCCCACTGGATGGCGTCGGGTGCCGCGATCGGGCCGATCTCCTTGCGGACCCAGGCGATCAGCTCCTTGCGCAGCGCCTCGCTGGGCTCCTCGCCGAGTTTCAGGGTCACGTAGGCGTAGATGCCCTGGCCCTTGATGTCGTGCGGGAAGCCGACCACCGCCGCCTCCGCCACCTTCGGATGCGCCACCAGCGCGCTTTCCACCTCGGCGGTGCCCATGCGGTGGCCGGCGACGTTGATCACGTCATCCACGCGCCCGGTGATCCAGTAGTAGCCGTCGGCATCGCGGCGGGCGCCGTCGCCGGTGAAATAGAGGCCCTTGAAGGTGGAGAAATAAGTCTGCACGAACCGCTCGTGATCGCCGAACACGGTGCGCATCTGCCCCGGCCAGGAATCGGCCAGACAGAGATTGCCCTCGCAGGCGCCATGCAGCTCGTGCCCCTCGCCGTCGACGATCATCGGCTTCACGCCGGGCAGCGGCAGGGTGGCCGAGCCCGGCTTCAGCGCGGTCGCGCCCGGCAGCGGGGAAATCAGGATGCCGCCGGTCTCGGTCTGCCACCAGGTATCGACGATCGGGCAACGATGCTCGCCCACCACGCGGTGATACCAGAGCCAGGCTTCCGGGTTGATCGGCTCGCCCACGGTGCCGAGGATGCGGATCGACTTGCGCGAGGTCTTCTCCACCGGCGCCTCGCCGTCGCGCATCAGGGCGCGGATCGCGGTGGGCGCGGTGTAGAAAATGTTGACCTGGTGCTTGTCGCACACCTGCCAGAAGCGCGAACTGTCGGGGTAGTTCGGCACGCCCTCGAACATCACCGTGGTGGCGCCGTTCGCGAGCGGTCCATAGACGATGTAGGTATGGCCGGTGACCCAGCCGACATCGGCGGTGCACCAGTAGATCTCGCCGGGCTTGTAGTCGAACACGAGCTCGTGGGTGAAGCTGGCCCAGACCATGTAGCCGCCGGTGGTGTGCAGCACGCCCTTGGGTTTTCCGGTGCTGCCCGAGGTATAGAGGATGAA
>DAHWNE010000129.1 GCA_027340195.1 Acetobacteraceae bacterium
GACTGTTCCGCGGAAGGCTACGCGCTCGCGCCGCCGGCGTCTTGATCCGGATCAACCGCCGCGCATTGCCCCGCGCTCGTACCACCCTCGGCTGGCCCGCACGATCCGCACCACCGACAGCATCACCGGCACCTCCACCAGCACGCCGACCACGGTGGCCAGCGCCGCGCCGGACTGGAAGCCGAACAGCGCGATCGCCGCCGCCACCGCGAGCTCGAAGAAGTTCGACGCCCCGATCAGCGCCGATGGCCCTGCCACGCACCATTTCGTGCCCAGCGCGCGGTTCACCCCATAGGCCAGGGCGGAGTTGAAATAGACCTGCACGATGATCGGCACCGCCAGCAGCAGGATCACCGCCGGCTGCGCCACGATCTGCCGCCCCTGCAGGCCGAACAGGATCACCAGCGTCGCCAGCAGCGCCACCAGCGAGGCCGGCCCCAGCCGGCGCAGCATCGGCGCCAGCGCCCCCGGCCCACCGCGCAGCAGCCCGCGCCGCCACGTCTGGGCGATGATCACCGGCACCACGATATACAGCACCACCGACAGCACCAGCGTGTTCCACGGCACGGTGATGGAGGAGAGCCCCAGCAGCAGCCCCACAATCGGGGCGAACGCCACCACCATGATGGTATCGTTCAGCGCCACCTGGCTGAGGGTGAAATGCGGCTCCCCGTCCACCAGGTTCGACCATACGAACACCATCGCCGTGCAGGGCGCCGCGGCGAGCAGGATCAGCCCGGCGATGTAGCTGTCGATCTGCCCGGCCGGCAGCCACGGGCGGAACAGATGGCCGATGAACAGCCAGCCCAGCGCGGCCATCGAGAACGGCTTGACCAGCCAGTTCACGCCGACGGTGGTGGCCACGCCCCGCCAGTGCCGCCCCACCTCGGTCAGCGCGGCGGGATCGATCTTCAGCAGCATCGGGATGACCATCAGCCAGATCAGCACCGCCACCGGCAGGTTGACCTGGGCGACGGTGGCATCCCCGATGGCGGTGAACAGCCCCGGCACCAGCTGCCCCAGCACGATGCCGGCGACGATGCAGAGCGCGACCCACAGGGTCAGGAACCGCTCGAACAGGTTCATCGGCGCGGCACGCGGCGGTGCCTGCGGGGCGGACAGGGTCTCGGACATCCGGGGTATCCTTTCAGGAGGCGGCATCGCGATCGGCGCGGGCACCGATCGCCGTCAGGTCGTGACGCAGGGCCAGCGGGTCCAGCCGCGCGATCGGCAGGTCCAGCAGCAGGCGGATGCGCCGTTCGAGCTGCGCGAAGGCACGGCGGAACGCCAGCATCCGCTCGGCCTCCGAGCCATCCGCGGCGGCGGGATCGGGGATCCCCCAATGCGCGGTGATGGGATGGCCGGGCCAGATCGGGCAGACCTCGCCGGCGGCCTGGTCGCAGACGATGAACACGAAATCCATCGCGGGCGCGCCTGGGGCGGCGAATTCATCCCAGGATTTGGAACGCAGCCCGGCGGTGGGCAGGCCCTGTTCCTCCAAAAGCCGCAGCGCCAGCGGGTTCACCTGGCCCTTGGGGTAGCTGCCGGCGCTGTAAGCGACGAACCGGCCGCCGCCGAGATGGCGCAGGAGCGCCTCGGCCAGGATGGAGCGCGCGGAGTTGCCGGTGCACAGGAACAGCACGTTCCAGGTCGGGGTGGGTGCGGTCATGCCGGTTCCATCTGGCGGGAGGGGCGGGGGTAGGAGCCGAGCGCGTCAAGCCGCTGTTGCAGCGCCGCCCGGTCCAGCGTGGCGAACGGCAGGGCAATGAACGCCCGCAGCCGGCGCTCGAGCCCCGCGTAGAGTTCGTTCAGCAGGGCCTCCCGTTCCAGCCGGCTGCCGGAGAAGCGGGCGGGATCGGGCAGCGGCCAGGCGCCGGTGACGCATCGATCGCCGAACTCCGGGCAGGCGGGGCCGTCCGGCGGGTCGCACAGGGTGATGACGAAATCCATCCGCGGCGCGCCAGGGCCGGTGAAATCGTGCCAGGACTTGCTTCGGAGGCCGGCGGTGTCGTGACCGAGGGCGTGGAGCCGCGCCAGGACCTCCGGGCTCGGCGCGGACGCGGGTTCGGAGCCGGCGGAGAAGACCTGAAAGCGCCGCCCGCCGAGGCGTTTGAGGATCGCCTCGGCGATGATGGAGCGGGCCGCGTTGTGGCGGCAGAGGAACAGGACGGTGAAGGCGGGGGCGACGGCGGGGGCTGGCTCAGGCGGCAGCAGGCGGGCGAGGTCGCCGCAGAGGTCCGGCTGGCCGCCGCAGCAGGTTTCCGTGAGGAAGGCGAGCAGCTGGCGGATGCCGGCGATGCGGGGGGCGTGGATGATCTGGCGGCCCTGGCGGGTGGCGTGCGTCAGGCCGGCGCGTTCGAGGGCGGCGAGGTGGAAGGAGGTGGTGGAGGGGGGGAGGCCGAGGTTGGCGGCGATGTCGCCGGCGGGGAGGCCGGTGGGGCCGGCCGCCATGAGGAGGCGGAGCAGGGCAAGCCGGGTTTCGACGGAGAGGGCGGCGAAGGCGGCGGCGGCGTCCGGGAGTTCCATGTTTCCAGTATAGCGGAAATATATAAGGGTCGCAAGCCCCACCGCCCCCGCTTGCGCCTGTCGCCGCCGGGGGCGGAGAATGGAACGAGAGAGGCAGGCCATGGCCGACCGCACGAAGGAGCAGTTGATCCGCCAATACGCAGCCGGCGAGATCACCTGGCACGAGCTGCGTGAGCAGGGATTCGACAACTATGTGCAGGTGCT
>DAHWNE010000068.1 GCA_027340195.1 Acetobacteraceae bacterium
CAGCCGCTTCATGCCGCGCTCCGTTTCGTCCCTTGGGTTGCCCCTTGGGCCGGCGCGCGCCGTGCCCGCCCGGCCTCGGCGTGCCAGGCGGCGATGGCGGCCACCGCCAGCATCAGCCCCGCCCCCGCCAGGTTGACCGCCAGCTGCATCGGCCAGCGATCGGTCATCTCGAGCCCCAGTCGGGCGAAGAAGCCCAGGAAAATCCCCCAGCCGAATACCGGCAGCGAATGCTGCCCGGCCAGCACCAGCAGCCGCGCCGGGCGCGAGGTCAGCCACGCGGCGTGCATCGGCACCAGCCGCACGGTGACCCAGACCATCGCCAGCATCGAGAGGATGCGCGGCGGATCGAGCGTGGTCTTGTCCATCCAGAGCAGCGCGTGGGCGGTGGAGATGGGCAGCCACGCCACCAGCGCCGGATGCGGCCAGATCACGAATTTCAGCACCAGCCCGAATCCCAGCATGAGCCCCGCGGCCCAATCCAGCCCCCGGCGCCAGCGGCGCAGATCCGGCGGCGCATAGGCCAGCACGGCGCCGATGGCGAACAGGAACTGCCAGGTCAGCGGATCGAAATACCAACCGGTGCCGCGCCAGCCGGGCAGGTTCAGATCCCACCGCCGCGCCGCCAGATAGAGCCCCGCCGACAGGCCCAGCAACCCCCCCGGGCGCCGGAGCAGCGGCAGCGCCAGCGCGAACATCACCAGCAGCGCCACATAGAGCGGCAGGATGTTGAGCAGGCTGGGCTGGTAGCGCAGGGTCAGCGCGTTCAGCAGTGCCCGGTAGGGCGCGTGGGCCAGGAGGTCGAGCCGCGATTCGTCGAGATAAAAGGGAAGCTCGGCCTTGCTGACGCTGCCGGCGACCTGCGCCGCATAGACCACGAACAGGAAGATATGGGCGATGTAGAGGACCCAGGCGCGCTTGAGCGCGTCGGCGGCGCCGTAGGCCCAGCCGGCGCGATCCATCGCCGCGCCATAGGCCTTGGCGGCGCCGAAGCCGGCCAGCAGCACGAACACCTCGGCGGCGTCGTTCAGCGCCACCGTGTGCAGGCTGTACCGGGCCATCACGTCGCCGGGGATGTGATCGGCGAAGATCCACCACAGGGCGCAGCCGCGGGCGAAATCCACGCGCAGGTCGCGGCCGGGGCCGGTGCGGACCAGGCTCACGGCGGGTCGGCCCGGGGGATGGCGGCCGGGGCGGCGCGGACGCGCGCCTGGGCCTTGCGCTTGCGCAGATTCTCGCGCAGCGCGGCGGCAAGGGCGGCGCGGCGCGGGTCGGGCTTCGGGTCGGCGCGGTCCGGGGCGGACGGCGGCCGGGGCGGCGCGGAGTCCGGGGGGCGGGGCGGGGGCGGCATGGCCGCAACGTTCCCGGGCGGGCGGAGGGCGTCAAGGCCGGCGACGGCGCGGGCCAGCTGGGTCGGGCGGGACGGGGATGCCAGAATATTACATGTAGCTAACATAATTCCCGCGGGCTCGCCCCCACCCCCGCGCTTGCTATAACCCGCCCCCATGATCCTCCTCACCGGCGGGGCCGGCTTCATCGGCTCGAATCTCCACGCCGCCCTCCACCAGCGCGGCGCCGAGACCGTGGTGGTG
>DAHWNE010000178.1 GCA_027340195.1 Acetobacteraceae bacterium
CCCTCCGCGTGGCGGCGGTGCAGGTAGTCCATCGCGGCGACCCGGTCGTGCACGTCGTAATCGTCGGCCAGCTTCCGCAGGCGCAGCCAGGTGCCGTCATGCTGCTGGACCATTTCCACCGTGCCGGGGGCGTAATCCACCGCGATCGGCGCGCGGCCCTCGATCACGTCCAGGTAGTTCACCGCCTCGTTGTGCTCGCGCACGAAATCATAGCTTTTGGTGGAGCCTTCGTGATTGTTGAAGGCGACGCAGGGGGAGATGCAGTCGATGAAGGCGGCGCCCTGGTGCAGGATCGCGGCCTCGATCAGCGGCACCAGCTGCGCCTTGTCGCCCGAGAAGCTGCGCGCGACGAAGGTGGCGCCGAGCTGCAGCGCCATGCCCACCATGTCGATCGGCTCATCCGTGTTCACCACCCCGCGTTTGGATTTCGCGCCCTTGTCGGAGGTGGCGGAGAACTGCCCCTTGGTCAGCCCATAGACGCCGTTGTTCTCGACGATATAGACCATGTTGATGCCGCAGCGCATGGCGTGGGCGAACTGGCCGATGCCGATCGAGGCGGAATCCCCGTCGCCCGACACGCCGAGATAGATCAGCTCGCGGTTGGCCAGATTGGCCCCGGTCAGCACCGACGGCATCCGCCCGTGCACCGAGTTGAACCCGTGCGAGGCGCCGAGGAAATAGGTGGGCGTCTTGGACGAGCAGCCGATGCCGGAGAGCTTGGCGATCCGGTGCGGCGGCAGATCGAGCTCGAAGCAGGCCCGCACGATCGCGGCGCTGATCGAATCATGCCCGCAGCCGGCGCAGAGGGTGGAGATCGCGCCCTCGTAATCGCGCCGGGTGAAGCCGAGCGCGTTCTTGCCGAGCGCCGGATGGGCGAGTTTCGGTTTCGGCAGATAGGTCATGCGTGCTCTCCCGCCGTGGCGGCGATGGCGCCGGTGATGAACCCCGCGGTGATCGGCGTGCCGTCGTAATGCACGACGCGGACCAGCTTCTTCGGATCGGCGTCCAGCTCGTTCACCAGCAGGGTGCGCAGCTGCCCGTCGCGGTTCTGTTCCACCACGAACACCCGGTCGTGGGCGTCGAGGAAGGCCGCCACATCGTCGTGGAAGGGAAAGCCGCGCACCCGCAGCAGGTCGAGGTCGATGCCCTGTTCGGCCAGCTGCGCGCGGGCCTCGGCCATCGCCGGGCTGGTGGAGCCGTAATAGATGGCGCCGAGCCGGGTCGGCCGGGCCGCCGGGTGGGCGACCGGGGCCGGGACCAGCGTGCGGGCGGTGGCGTGCTTCCTCAGCAGCCGCTCCATGTTGTCCTGATAGGCCGGGCCTTCCTCGGTGTAGCGCGCGTAGCGGTCCTTGGAGGTGCCGCGGGTGAAGAAGGCGCCGCGGGTCGGATGGGTGCCGGGATAGGTGCGATAGGGAATGCCGTCGCCGTCCACGTCCAGGTAGCGGCCGAAATCCTTGCCGGCCTCCAGCTCGACCGCGGTCATCACCTTGCCGCGGTCCAGCCGGCGTGTGTCATCCCAGGTGAACGGGGCGCAGAGCCGCTCGTTCATGCCGATGTCGAGATCGAGCAGCACGAACACCGGGGTTTGCAGCCGGTCCGCGAGGTCGAAGGCCTGCGCGCCCATGGTGAAGCACTCGTGCGGGTCTTCCGGGAACAGCAGGACGTGCTTGGTATCGCCGTGCGAGGCGTAGGCGCAGGCCAGCACGTCGCATTGCTGGGTGCGGGTCGGCATGCCGGTCGAGGGGCCGGCGCGTTGGACGTCGAAGATCACCGCCGGGATCTCGGCGAAATAGGCCAGCCCGAAGAACTCCTGCATCAGCGAGATGCCGGGGCCGGAGGTGGCGGTGAAGGCGCGCGCGCCGTTCCAGGCGGCGCCGATCACCATGCCGATGGAGGCGAGCTCGTCCTCGGCCTGGACGATGGCGAATTTGTGCCGGCCGGTTTCCTTGTCGATGCGGAAGCGGTGGCAATAGCGCCCGAACGCCTCGGCGAGCGAGGAGGAGGGGGTGATCGGGTACCACGCCGCCACCGTCGCCCCGCCATAGACGGCGCCGAGGGCGGCGGCGGCGTTGCCGTCGATGGAGATGCGATCGCCCACCGCGTCGGCGCGGCGGACCCGCAGCCCGATCGGGCAGGGCAGATGCGCCAGCGCGTAGTCGCGCCCCATGTGCAGCGCGGCGACGTTGGGGGCGATCAGCGCGTCCTTGCCGCGGAATTGTTCGGAGAACAGCGATTCGATCACCTTGGGGTCGATGTCGAGCAGCGCCGACAGCGCGCCCACATAGACGATGTTCTTGAACAACTGCCGCTGACGGGTATCGGTATAGGCGCGGTTGGTGAGTTCGGTGAGCGGCATCCCGAGCCGCACGATGTCGGGGCGGAACTTGCTTTCCGGCATCGGCCGAGTGGAATCGTAGAACAGATACCCGCCGGGCAGGATGGATTTCACATCCTGATCCCAGGTCTGCGGGTTCATCGCCACCATCAGATCGACCCCGCCGCGGGCGCCGAGATGGCCGGCTTCCGAGACCCGCACCTCGTACCAGGTCGGCAGGCCCTGGATGTTGGAGGGGAAGATGTTGCGCGGCGCGACCGGCACGCCCATGCGCAGGATCGCCTTGCCGAACAGCGTGTTGGCGCTGGCCGAGCCGGACCCGTTCACATTGGCGAACTTGACCACGAAATCATTGACCGCCGCGATCCCCTGCGCGGGGCCGGACGGCGCGTCCATCACAACCTGAGACATGAATGTCCTCCCGCCTGGGCCATGTCGTATAGGAAGCG
>DAHWNE010000204.1 GCA_027340195.1 Acetobacteraceae bacterium
GCCTGTTGATGGTGGTGCTGGCCGAGGACGCGCTGATCGGCGGCGACTCCCGCCGCGCCCTCGATCGCTACGACGCGCTTCGGATGCGGGTCTGGCCCGATGTGCGGCCTGGGGAGGGGCAGAACCCGGTCGCCCCGCTGGTCTGGGTGGCGGCATGAAGCTCGATTCGCGCATCGCCATCGAGGCGCTTCGCGCCGGGGTGCCCAACCGCACCGCCATCCGGCTGCTGGGCACCGAGCAGGGGCGGATCGAATCCGCCTTCGACGACGCAATCGAAACCGCCTGGAACCCCGACCGCCGTCCGGGCTTCGGCATCGCCGGTGGCTTCGGCGCGGGAAAGTCGCATCTGCTGGGCTATCTGGCCGAGGCCGCCCGCGCCCATCGCGCGGTGGTCAGCCGGGTGGCGATCAGCAAGGAGACCCCGCTCGCCAACCAGGCCGCGGTCTTCGCCGCCGCGGTGCGCACGGCCGAGTTGCCGGATTCCGCCGATGACGCGCTCGGCGCCTGCCTCGTCGCCCTGCGCGAACAGCCCGACCGGCTGGATGCGCTGGAAGCCAGGATCGCCGCGTCGGACTCCGGCTTCGCCCCGGTCTTCGCCGCGCTGCTGCGCCTGCTGGGCCGGGCCGGCGACGCCGCCGGGGTGATCCAGGCCTTCGAGCGGATGCTGGCCGGCGGGCGGCTTTCCGCGGTCTGGCTGCGCGGCGCGCTGCGCGATGCCGGCATCCGCGGGAAATTCGCCCCGACGCGGGCCGATGCCCGCGATCTGCCGGCGCAGCGGCTGGCGTTCCTGCCCCGGCTGTTCCAGGCCGCCGGCTATGGCCCGTGGTGCCTGTTCCTCGACGAGGTCGAGCTCATCGGTCGCTACAGCGCCCTGCAACGCGGCCTCGCCTATGCCGAACTCGCGCGCTGGCTCGGCCTGGGCGGTGGCGCCCGTCCGCCGGGGCTGGTCAGCCTGTTCGCGGTGACCGACGATTTCACCGCCTCGGTGACAGGCCCCCGCGACGACGCACGGGCGCTGCCCGACCGGCTCCGCCTCAAGGGCCGCGAGGCGGAGGCGAAGCTGGCGCCCGCCGGCATCGAGGCGATCGCGCGCGCCGAGCGCGACCATCGCCTGTCCCCGCCCGGCGAGGCCACGCTCGCCGCCTGCCACGACCGGCTGCGCGCCCTCTATTCCGAGGCCTATGACTGGCCGGCTCCGGCGCTGCCGCCGCCGGTGCGCACCGGCTCGCGCACCATGCGCCACTACATCAAGGGCTGGGTCACGCAATGGGACCTGGCCCGGTTGCTGGGCCGGACCGGGCCGCTGGTCACCGAGGCGCTGGTGACCACCTACACCGAGGAAATCAGCCTGGAGACCGCCCCGGTCGAGGCCGACGAGGCGGAGTTCGAGTAGCCTCCCTCCATCCGCCTTGCCGTCCCGCGCCGCCGCCTCCCGCGGCCGGGTTTCGTCGGCCGTCATGCCCGCGCGGGATCGCGGCGTTGGGATGTCCGCGCGGGCCGGGATGGCGGCTCGCCCCGCCCGGTAGCCCGCGCCGCCGGGGCGGCCTATGCTCCGCCCATGCAATGGGCCTTCCTGATTCTCGCCCTGCTCGCCGGGTTGTCGGAATTGCACACCGGCACGTTCTATCTTGCCGCGATCGCCGCCGTGGCCTTCGTCACCTTCCTGCTCGGCTTCGTGCTGCCCGATGAAGCCCTGCTGATGACCTTCCTCGGCGGCCTGGTGGTCGCGCTGGTCCTGGTCTGGCTCATCCGCCGCCGTTTCGCGCGCCGGGCCGGTCTGCGCGATTTCGATCTCGGCCAGCCGGTCACGGTGGATCGCATCGACCCCGGCACCGGGCGGCTGGTGGTGCATTACCGCGGCACAAGCTGGGAGGCCGAGATGCCCGCCGGCGCCGCGCCCGCCCCCGGGGCGGCGGCGCGCATCGTCGGCCGCACCGGCAATCGCCTCCGTCTCGCCCCCCTGTTGGAGCCGCCGCCATGAGCGCCATCCTGCCCCTCATCATCGTCATCCTGCTGCTGATGTTCGCCTTCGCGGTGCTGCGCAACGGGTTGCGCATCGTGCCGCAGCAGCAGGCCTGGGTGGTGGAGCGTCTCGGCCGCTTCCACCGCGTGCTGGGCCCCGGTCTCAACCTGCTGATCCCGTTCACCGACCGCGTGGCTTACCGGTTCGACACCCGCGAGGTGCCGACCGAAGTGCCGCCGCAGGTCTGCATCTCGCTCGACAACACCACGCTCACGGTGGATGGGTTCCTCTATCTGCAGATCACCGATCCGGTGAAGGCGGCGTATGGGTCGTCGAGCCCGATGAACGCGGCGATGCAGCTGGCGCAGACCACGATGCGCTCGGAGATCGGCAAGCTGCACCTGGACCAGGCGCTGTCCTCGCGTCAGTTGCTGAACACCGCGGTCGCCGCCTCGGTCGATGAGGCGGCGGTGAACTGGGGCATCAAGGTGCTGCGCTACGAGATCAAGGACATCAACCCGCCGCCCGAGATCCTGCGCGCGATGGAATTGCAGATCACCGCCGAGCGCGAGAAGCGCGCCACCATCGCCCGCTCGGAAGGCCAGCGCCAGCAGCAGATCAATACCTCCGAGGGGCAGCGCCAGCAGGAGATCAACATCGCCGACGGCCGCCGCCAGGCCGAGGTGCTGCGCGCCGAGGGCGAGGCCAAGGCGATCGAGCTGGTCGCCGCCGCCACCTCCGCGGCGATCCGCACCATCGGCGCGGCGACGGTCGGGGATGGCGGGATGGCGGCGATGCAGATGCAGCTGGCGAAGGATTTCATCGGCCAGTGGGGGGCGCTGGCGAAGGCCGGCACCACGCTGATCGTGCCGGCGGATCTGGGCAATGTGGGCGCGGTGGTGGGGACCGCGCTGCGGATGGTGCAGCCGATGGCGCCGACGCCGGCAACCGCCGGGCCGGCCGCCCCAGGTGGTGCCTCGGTGCCGGCGGTGGGGCCGTCATAAAACCATCGCTTGCGCGGGCGGCGCGGCGACGCAAAACGGATCGGATCGTTCCAGGGGGGTCTCTCTATGCTCATCCGCCGTCTCGTCGCCCTGTTCGGTGCCACCGCGCTCGGCCTCTCGCTCGCGCGCGGGAAGGGTATCGATGCCGCGCCCACGCCCGATGTGCGCCCCTATGTGGTGCCGGCGGCAAAGGAACCGCGCCTGACGCCGGCGCAGCGTCTGGCGCTGGTGCGCCGGCATATCCGCTACGTGTTCGTGCTGTATCAGGAAAACCGGTCGTTCGATTCCTATTTCGGCACCTACCCCGGCGCGGACGGCATCTACAGCCGCCCCGCCGCCGACACCCCGGGTTTCACCCAGCCGATCCTGAACACCGACGGCACGATGGGCAGCATCTCGCCGTTCCGCATCGGCCCCGCGCAATTCGCCGCCGACACCGATGACGTGGACCATTCCCACGACATCCTGTTCCGCAAGATGGACATCGACGGCAACCGCGCCCTGATGGATCATTTCGCCCTGGCCGAGGAGCGCAAATGGTCCCCCCACGGCAACCCGAGCCTGATGGCCAAGCAGTTCGGCGAGCTCACGATGGCCTACGAGGATTGCGACACCGTCCCCATCCTGTGGCGCTACGCCGATCGGTTCACCCTGTTCGACCACATCTTCCAGGAGATCGTCGGTCCCTCGACCCCGGGCAACCTGTCCATCATTGCCGCCCAGACCGGGGTGACGCAGTGGATGCTGCATCCGGCCGAGGCCTGGTGGGATGCGAACCACGATCGCGGCGAGCCGGTGGCCAACGATTCCGACCCGTTCTGGGGGTCGCCCCTGGACAAGGGGCCGGATCCGATCGCGGTCAATGCGCATGACTTCCAGGGTCCGCACCCGTATCCGATACAGATCAACCAGACCTATGCCTCGCTGCCGCTGACCCTGGCCGGGCGCACCCTGCCCGCGGTGGTGCGCAAGGACCGCGACCCGGCCACGGATCTCGCCGACGTGCATCAGGACGTGACGGCAATCGGGCGCGCCGGGCACGCCTCGGTGGCGTGGCGCTGGTTCCAGGAGGGCTTCGACCACGAGCCGACCGATCCGGTCGATCCGACCGATGCCACCGGCCAGCACGCCTCCTACATCACCCATCACAACGGGCCGCAGTATTTCGGCTATATCGCCAACAACCCGGCGATGCGGGCGAAGCTGAAGGGGCTCGAGGATTTCTTCACCGCGCTGAAGGCGGGAACCCTGCCGGCGGCGGGCGGGGTGTTCTACGTCAAGGGCGGGTTCGACAATATCTTCGGGCTGAAGCCGGCCGATCCCGCCGCCGCGGTCGCCCGCCGCTTCCTGGGGGATGACGATCATCCGGGCTATTCGGATGCCGAGATCAGCGAGGCGATGCTGGCGCGCGCGGTCAACGCCATCGCCGCCAGCCGCTACTGGAAGCACGCCGCCATCATCATCACCTGGGACGATTCCGAGGGCGATTACGACCACGTCCCCCCGCCGGCGCTGCAATACGGGCCGAACGGCGATCGCATCAGCGACGGGCCGCGGGTGCCGCTGTTGCTGATCTCGCCCTACGCGCGGGTTCATGCGGTGGCGCACGCGGTGGGCAATCATGCCTCGGTGGTGAAATTCGTCGATGCCGTGTTCGGGCTGACGCCGCTCGCCAAGCTGCCGGACGAGTTGGAGGGGCGGAGGATCGGACGGCTGCGCTTCCACCAGGCCGGGCTCGGGCCGGAGGACGCGCTGACCCCGGACGTGACCAATCTGCTCTCGGCGTTCGATGCGGCGCGGCTCGACGGGCGGGTGGCGCCGCTGCCGCCCTCCTATGCCGAGGTGCCGGCGGCCCTGGTGGACCGGCTGCCGCAGCAGACCGGCTACGGCTGCAAGGCGGTCGGGATCGTGCCGGTCGATGTGCAGCGCGGCATCCGTACCGCGCCGCCGGCTGATTTCAACCCGCGGCCGAGGACCCAGCCGACCCGCGGCTGACCGGCCGGCAATCCCGTTGCAGCGGAGGCTACCCTCGGGTAGCCTCCGCCTGACGTGACAGGGAGCGGAGCGCGATGGACGCCGTGGTGCAGGACGACGCATGGTCGGTGCCGCTGGAGCGGATCGACGTCTCCGACCCGACGTTGTACCAGAATGATTGCTGGCAGCCGTGGTTCGCCCGGCTGCGCCGCGATGCGCCGGTGCATTGGCAGGGCAACGGCCAGTATGGCGCGTTCTGGTCGCTGTCCCGCGCGGCCGAGGTGCTGGCGGTGGAGGCCGATCCGGTGCGCTTCTCCTCCGCCGCCAGGCTGGGCGGGATCACCATCACCGACCGGCCGGACGATTTCCGTCGGCCCAGCTTCATCTCGATGGACCCGCCGCAGCACACCGACCAGCGCCGGGTGGTGGCGCCCGCCTTCACCCCCACCAATCTCGGCCAGCTCGCGCAGACCGTGCGCGCCCACGCGGCGGACATACTGGACCATCTGCCGCGCGGCGAAGTGTTCAACTGGGTCGATCTCGTCGCGGTCGAGCTGACCACGCGGATGCTGGCCACGCTGTTCGGCTTCCCCTTCGCCGAGCGCCGCAAGCTGCCCTACTGGTCCGATGTCGCCACCATGGACGTGCGCGCCGGCGGGGTGGTGGATTCCGAGCAGACGCGGCTCGACATCCTGCGCGAGTGCCTGGAGGTGTTCACCGCCCTGTTCCGCGAGCGCGCCGCCGCCCCGCCGGGGCCGGACCTGATTTCCATGCTGGCGCACGGCGCCGGCACCCGCGATCAGCTGGACCGGCCGATGGAGTTCCTGGGCAACCTGGTGCTGCTGAGCGTCGGCGGCAACGATACCACCCGCAACTCCATCTCCGGCGGGCTGTGGGCGCTGCACCAGAACCCGGGCGAGATGGCGAAGCTGCGCGCCGACCCGCGGCTGGCGGCTTCGGCGGCGCAGGAGATCATCCGCTGGGTCTCGCCCATCATCCATATGCGGCGCACCGCGCTGGCCGATGCCGAGATCGGCGGGCAGCGCATTCGCGCCGGCGACAAGGTGGTGATGTGGTATCTCTCGGCCAACCGCGACCCCGATTATGTCGCCTCTCCGGACGTGTTCCAGGTGGACCGCGTCCGGCCGCGCCAGCATCTGTCCTTCGGCTACGGGATCCATCGCTGCGTGGGCGCCCGGCTGGCCGAGTTGCAGCTGACGGTGCTGTGGGAGGAGATCCTGAAGCGCTTTCCGCGCATCGAGGTGATGGCCGAGCCGCGGCGGATCTATTCGAACTTCATCCGTGGGATCAGCGAGTTGCCGGTGCGGATTCCGGCGTAGCTGCCGCCTGCGGGAAAACGCCTATACCGCCAGCCGAAGCGACTCGTTCCCCTCGGGGCTGATCTCGAGACGCTGCTTCGGCAAGGCGTGCGGATATTTCTCCTGCAGGAACGCGATCATCTGTTCGCGCACCAGGCAGCGTAGGTCCCACGCCTCGCTGGAATTGCGCGCCGAGACCAGCGCGCGCAGTTCCATCGTCTGCGCCAATGCGTGCGTGACCTGCAGCACCGCGACCTTGCCGCTCCAGAGCTTGCTCGCGTGGACTATCTCGTCGAGCTTGCGGCGCATCGCGTCGATCGGCGCCGTATAGTCCACCATCCAGTGGACTTCGCCGATCAGCTCCGCGCTGTCGCGGGTCCAGTTCTGGAACGGGTTCTCCAAAAGCCAGGCCAGCGGCACCACCATGCGCTGCCAGTTCCAGATCCGCACCACGACGTAGGTGGAGGTGATCTCCTCGATCCAGCCCCACTGACCGTTGATCACCACCGCGTCCTCGATGCGCAGCGGCTGGGTGATGGCGATCTGGATGCCAGCGATCAGATTCGACAGCATTGGCCGGGCGGCGAGGCCAAGCACGAGCCCGGCGGCGCCGGCCGAGGCAAGCAGGCTGACGCCGTAGCTGCGCACGCCCGGAAATGCCATCAGCGCTGCCGCCGCGGTCACCACGATCGTCAGGACGTGGCAGGCCCGGCGCAGCACCTGCCATTGGGTCGCGTGCCGCCGTACCATGGGATCGTTCTGGATGTTGTCGTGATGGCGCGACAGCTGGCGTTCGGCGAGCAGATCGACGGCGAGAATCGCGCTCCAACCGAGCAGGATCACAACCATCGCGCTGAGCACATGCGTTGCGACCCGCATCCCGGCGGCGGACAGCGGCGCAGCCGGCAGCGCGATACCGAGCATCAGAATGGCAAGACCGAAGAACAACGGAAACCGCGCGCGCCGGACCAGCCGATCCAAACCGCGCCGATGCAGGCGTAGCCGGCGCGGCACGGCGCGAACCAGGATCGCGTACAGCGCGAAGGCAAGCAGCAGCGCAAGCACGGCAAGCACGAACGTCACCACCGCGGGCGGCCAGCCGACCAGCCAAGCGCTAACCTGATGCGCCCAATGAACGATCACGATGGATGGGGAGTCATGCGGTATCAATGCTGTCATAATCCGTCCGCGGCGTTGAGGGGGTGATGATCGGGATGTGGTCGAGCCGGGCGGTACGCCCATCCGCGCCGCCGTCACGATCGGTTGAGGCGGTTTCGCGCCCTGCCTTCCACCGGACTCGACGGGGCGTGTAATCTCCCCGAATGCCCCACGCCGATTTCGTCCACCTGCGCGCCCATTCCGCCTATTCGCTGAGCGAAGGCGCCATCAAGCCCGACAAGCTCGCTGCCCTGGCCGCCGCCGCGCGCATGCCCGCCGTCGCCATCACCGACACCGGCAATCTGTTCGGCGCGCTCGAGTTCTCGCAGGCCTGCGCGGGGCGCGGGGTGCAGCCCATCATCGGCTGCCAACTCGCCCTTACCCGCGCCGACGCGCGCCAGCCGCCCGATCCGCTGGTGCTGCTTGCCCGGGACGCAGCCGGGCTTGCCCATCTGCAGCGCCTGTCCTCGCTCGGCTTCCTCGACACCGAACCCGGTCTCAAGCCGCAACTCCCGCTCGAGACCATCGCCGCCCACGCCGGCGGGCTGATCCTGCTCTCGGGCGGCACCGCCGGGCCGCTGGGGCGGCTGCTCGCGGACGGCCAGCGTGCCGAGGCCGAACGCCTGCGCGACGCGCTTGCCGAGGCCTTCCCCGACCGGATGGCGATCGAACTGCATCGCCACGACGAGGCGGACCGGGCGCTGGAACCCGGGCTGATCGCGCTGGCCGACGCGCGCGAGCTGCCGCTGGTCGCCACCAACGATTGCTATTTCGCCACCCCGGACATGGCCGAACCGCACGCCGCGCTGCTGTGCATTGCCGAGGGCCGGCAACTCGCCGATCCGGACCGCCGCCGGGTCAGCCCGGAAGCCTGGTTCAAGCCGGCCGGGGAGATGCGGCTGCGCTTCGCCGACCTGCCGGAGGCCTGCGACAACACGCTGGCGATCGCGCGCCGCTGCGCGGTGATGGCCGAGACCCGCAAGCCGCTGCTGCCGCGCAGTCCCAAGGTGCGTCCCGGTCAAACCGAGGAGGAAACGATCCGGGCGATGGCCGCCGAAGGCCTCGCTGCCCGCCTCGCCGCGCGCGGCGCCGACGCGGAGACCGAACGGCGCTACCGGGAGCGGCTGGAGTACGAGCTCGGCGTGATCGAACGCATGGGCTTCGCCGGCTATTTCCTCATCGTGGCCGACTTCATCCAATGGGCCAAGGCGCAGCGTATTCCGGTGGGGCCGGGGCGCGGCTCGGGCGCCGGCTCGCTGGTGGCCTGGGCGCTCACCATCACCGATATCGATCCGCTGCGATTCAACCTGCTGTTCGAACGGTTCCTCAACCCCGAGCGCGTGTCGATGCCGGATTTCGACATCGATTTCTGCCAGGAGGGGCGGGACAAAGTGATCGACTACGTGCGCCGCGAATACGGCGCCGATCGGGTGGCGCAGATCATCACCTTCGGCAAGCTGCAGGCCCGTGCCGCGGTGCGCGACGTGGGCCGGGTGCTCGGGCTGCCGTTCGGCCAGGTCAACCGCATCGCCGAGTTGATCCCCAACAACCCGGCCAAGCCGGTGACCCTGGCCGAGGCGGTGGCCGGCGAGCCGCGGTTGCAACAGATGCGCGAGGACGACGAGGCGGTGCGCCGCCTGCTGGAGACCGCGCAGCGGATCGAGGGGCTGTATCGCCACGCCTCCACCCACGCCGCCGGCGTGGTGATCGGCGACCGTCCGCTGATCGAGCTGGTGCCGCTCTATCGCGACCCGCGTTCGGAATACCTGGTCACCCAGTATTCGATGAAATATGTCGAGCAGGCGGGGCTGGTGAAGTTCGATTTCCTCGGGCTCACCACCCTCACCATCCTCGACCGCGCCCGTAAGTTCCTCGACACGCTCGACATCAAGGTCGATCTCGCCGCGCTGCCGCTGGACGATGCGCGCACCTACGAGATGCTGGCCCGCGGCGACGCCGGCGGGGTGTTCCAGTTCGAAGGCCAGGGGATGCGCGACGCGCTGCGTCAGATGCGCCCCGACCGGTTCGAGGACCTGATCGCCCTCGGCGCGCTGTACCGGCCCGGGCCGATGGCCAATATCCCCGATTATTGCCGGCGCAAGCATGGCGAGGCCTGGGAACCGCCGCACCCCGACCTCGCCGACATCCTGGGCGAGACCTACGGCATCATCGTCTATCAGGAGCAGGTGATGCAGATCGCCCAGCGCATGGGCGGCTACTCGCTGGGGGCAGCGGATTTGCTGCGCCGGGCGATGGGCAAGAAGATCCGCAGCGAGATGGAGGCGCAGCGCGCGATCTTCCTCAAGGGTGCCACCGCGCGCGGGATCGACCCCGCCAAGGCCGAGGAAGTGTTCGACCTGATGGCGAAATTCGCCGATTACGGGTTCAACAAATCGCACGCCGCCGCCTATGCGCTGGTGGCCTACCAGACCGCCTGGCTGAAGGCGAACCATCCGGAAGTGTTCCTGGCCGCGTCGATGAGCCTGGCGATCGCCAACACCGACCGGCTGGCGGCGCTGAAACAGGAAGCCGAACGCGCCGGCATCCCGATCCTGCCGCCCGACATCAACGCTTCGGACGCCGATTTCACGGTGGGGGACGGGCCGGGTGGCCGGCTTGCCATACGCTACGCGCTGGCGGCGGTGAAGAAGGTGGGGTTCGCGGCGATGGAGGCGGTCGAGAAGGCGCGTGACGGCCGCCCGTTCGCCGATCTCGCCGATTTCGCGGCCCGGGTCGGTGGGCGCCAGCTCAACAAGATGCAGCTCGAGAATCTGATCCGCGCCGGCGCCTTCGACAGCCTCGAACCCAACCGCGCCCGGCTGTTCGCGGCGGCGGAAACCATTCTCCGCCGGGCGCAGGCGACCGCCGCCGAGGCCTCCTCCGGCCAGGCCGGGCTGTTCGGCGCCGCCGGCCGGCCGGAGCCGCTGCGCCTGCCCGAGGTGCCCGACTGGCCGCCGCTGGAACGGCTGGGCTTCGAGGCGGAAGCGATCGGCTTTCACCTGACCGCGCATCCGCTGGACGCCTATGCCCAGGCGCTGCGCCGGCTGCGCGCGGTGCGCATCGCCGATCTGCCCGCCCGCGCCGGGGCGGGAGAAACCCGGGTCAAGATCGCCGGCACCGTGGTGGCGGTGAAGGAACGCGCCACCCGCACCGGCAACCGCATGGCCTTCGTGCGGCTGACCGACAGTTCCGGCTCCACCGAGGTCACCGTATTCTCGGAAGTGCTGCACGCGGCGCGGGAACTGATCGCGGCGGGCACCAACCTGCTGATCGGCGCCGAGTTGCAGACCCAAGGCGAGAGCCTGCGCGCGACCGCGTTCGACATCGCGCCGCTGGAGCGCGCCGCC
>DAHWNE010000205.1 GCA_027340195.1 Acetobacteraceae bacterium
TTCCAGCACCGGCAGGCGGGAGCGGTGGCCGCTGATATGCGGATGCAGGGTCAGCAGGAACAGCCCGCCTTCCTCCCAGGCGCCGTCGAACTCGCCGCGGAAAATCTCCTCCACCGCCGAGGGCGGCGTGTATGGGCGCAGCGCCGAGAAACGCAGCATGTTGTAATAGACCGCATCGTCGCGGATCCATTCGACCGGCAGTTCGACGATCCCGGTGGGCGCGCCGGCGTCGGTGAGCTCATAGGCATCGTCGTCGGCCATCAGCGAACTGTCGTACAGCAACCCCAGCTCGCGGATGATATCGAGCGTGTGAATCGAGAAATCCCAGCTCGCGGTGCGCATCCCCACCGGGGCGGCGCCGGCAATGCCGGTCAGCACCTCGGCGGCGCGGAAGGCGAGATCGCGCTCCACCCCGGGCGGGAGCGCGGTGTTGACCTCGTGGATCCAGGAGTGGATGCCGATCTCATGCCCGGCGCCGGCGACGGCGCGCACTTCGTCCGGATACAGCAGCGCCACCACCGCCGGGTAGAAGAAACTCGCTGGAATCGCCTCGCGCGCCAGCAGGCGCAGGATGCGCGGCATCGCTTGGCGGTTTCCGTACTGGCCCTGGCTGATGCGCATCGGACTCTCGTCGCCATCACGCAGCGGGATGGTCTCGTGATCGGCATCGAACGAGAGCGCCACCGCGCAGCGCGCCCCGCCCGGCCAGGCGGCGGGACGCAGGGATCGTCCGGCGCGGGCGCGGCCGGTGATCCGCCGCCAGGTCGCTTCCGGCCATTGCCAGGGTTCGCCGTCGGGATGTGCCATGACGGGTTTCCTCCGCGCGTTGCGCGGGCCATGCTGCGCCGGAACCGCGCCCGGGGAAACCTCGATGGACGATCTCGCCACGCTTTCCGCCGAGGACATGCTGGCCGCCTTTGCCGGCGGTGAGACCACGCCGACCGCGGTGCTGGAAGCGGTGCTCGCGCGCATCGCCGCGCGCAACCCGGCGTTGAACGCGATGGTGCTGCTCGACCCGCGCGCGCCCCAGGCGGCGGCCGAGAGCACGGCGCGCTGGCGCGTCGGGCGGCCGATCGGGACGCTGGACGGGGTGCCGGTGACGGTGAAGGATTTGGTGGATGTGGCCGGGTTCCCGACCCGCCGCGGCTCTCGCCTGACCGCCGTTACTCCGGCCGCGGCGGATGCGCCGATGGTCATGGGGTTGAAAGCCGCCGGCGCGATCGTGCTGGGCAAGACCACCACCACCGAGTTCGGCTGGAAATCACCCGGCGACTGCCCGCTGCACGGGATCACCCGGAACCCGTGGGACCCGGCGCGCACGCCGGGCGGATCGTCCTCCGGCGCCGGGGCGGCCGGGGCGGCGGGGTTCGGGCCGTTGCATATCGGAACCGATGCCGGCGGATCGATCCGCATCCCGGCCGCCTGGTGCGGGCTGGTCGGGCTGAAGCCGAGCTACGGGCTCGTTCCACAATGGCCGGCCGGAGCCTTCGCCGCGGTCAGCTGCGCCGGGCCGATGACCCGCAGCGTCCGCGACACGGCGCTGATGCTGGGGGCGATGGGCCGCTTCGACCCGCGCGATCCGTTCTGCCTGCCCGATGACCCACGGGACTGGCGCGACGGGATCGAGGCCGGGGTGGCGGGGCTGCGCGTCGGCGTGATCGCCCGCCCGGGGTTCGACGCGCCGCTGGACGCCGACGGCATCGCCGCGGTGGAACGGGCGGCGGCGATCCTGGCCGAGGCGGGGGCGGAGGTGATGCCGGCCGATACCGCCGGCGTGCCGGACACGCGGCTGGCGTTCTCGCGCCTGTGGGCGGCGGCGCTGGCGCGGCTGGTACGCGGCTTCCCGCCCGAGCAGCGGACGCTGCTGGACCCCGGCCTGCTGGTGGTGGCCGAGCAGGCCGCCGGCCTGACCCCGGACGACATCCTGGAGGCCGATGCACTGCGGGCCGAGACCGGCCATGCGCTGGGGCTGCTCGCGGTCCGGTTCGACCTGCTGCTGTGCCCCACCGTTCCGGCCGGCCCACCGGAAGCCGGGATGCAGGCGGCCGACCCGGTGGCGGCGCTGTGGTCGGAGTGGGCGCCCTGGACCTTCGCCTTCAACCTCTCGCGCCAGCCGGCGATCACCGTTCCGTTGGGATTGCGGGCGGACGGGTTGCCGGGGTCGGTGCAGCTGGCGGCGGCGCGGTATCGGGACGATCTGGTGCTGCGCGGGGCGCGGGCGATCGAGGCGGCCGGGGCATTCCCGGCGGCCCCGGAACCGGTCGGTGCGTGAGCCGCCATCGAACGCGCGGGAACACGCCCGCCGTCATCGCCCCGGGTCTCTGGCGGCTGCGGCGGTCCGCCTCAATTCGTGCCGTTCCGGTCGGCGGAGACTCCATATTTTCCCCTGAGCCACCCACATCCGCCTCCAGTCGGGGCAGTCGGACCGCCCCGGAGGGATCGCAAGGATGAGGGAACCCATGTTCAAGCGACGTATCGGGAACGAGGCCCCCTCCCCGCCGATGTCTCGACGTAAGGTCATCCGGCCTTGTCCATGACGTCGCTCACCCCCCTGCCCAACCGGGCGGTGATCGCCGTCGCCGGCGCCGACCGGGTGGCCTTCCTGCAAGGCTTGGTGTCCAACGACGTGACCGAGGCCGCCCCCGGGCGCGCGGTCTGGGCGGCGCTGCTGACGGCTCAAGGCAAATACCTGGCCGATTTCTTCATCTTCGCCACCCAGGATGCGCTGTTGCTGGACGTGGCGGCGGCCGATGCCGCCGGTCTGCTCGCGCGCCTGTCCCGCTACCGGCTGCGCGCTGCCGTCACCCTGGCCGCGCGCGAGGATCTCGCCGTGTATGCCGCCTGGGGCACGCCTCCCGCCCTGCCGCCGGCGGCGGTCGCCGCCCCGGACCCGCGCCTGGCCGCGGCCGGCTGGCGCATCCTCTCGCCCGTCCCGCTTCCCGCCACCGCCACCGCCGAGGATTGGGACCGCCACCGGCTGGCGCTGGGCCTGCCCGACGGGGCGCGCGATCTGGAACCCGAGCGTTCGCTGCTGCTGGAGGCAGGGTTCGACGAGCTCGGCGGCGTATCGTGGACCAAGGGCTGCTACATGGGCCAGGAGCTGACCGCGCGCACCCGCTATCGCGGCCTCATCAAGCGCCGGCTGGTGCCGGTGACGCTGGACGGCCCGGCCCCGCCCCCGGGCTCCGAGATCCGCCGCGCCGAGGCGCCCGACGCGGCGCCGGTGGGCGTCCTGCGCTCGGCGCGGGACGGGCTCGGCCTCGCGGTGCTGCGGCTGGACGCGCTGGACACCCCCCTCCGCGCCGGCGATACCGCGCTGACCCCGCGCATCCCCGCGTGGATGCGCCTGCCGGAGCGCCCCGCATGAGCCAGCCCCCCTCGTCGATCGACTGGGAAAGCCGCTACCGGGCCGGCGCCACCGGCTGGGAACGGGCCGCCCTCAACCCCGCCTTCCTGTCCTGGCGCGCGAGCGGCGCGCTCGCCCCTTGCCGCATCCTGGTCCCCGGCGCCGGCCGCAGCCATGAACCGCTCGCCCTGGCCGAGGCCGGGTTCGACGTCACGGTGCTGGACATCGCCCCCAGCGCGGCGGCGGCGCAGGCGGCGCGGCTGGCGCCATTCGGGTCGCGGGCGCGGGTGGTGAGCGGTGATCTCTTCGCCCACGCGCCGGCCGCGCCCTACGACGCGGTCTATGACCAGACCTGCCTGTGCGCCCTGCAGCCGGAGCGCCTGGGCGAATACGCCGCGCTGCTGGCGGGTTGGCTGCGCCCCGGCGGGCGGCTGTTCGCGCTGTTCATGCAGACCGGCGAACCGGGTGGTCCGCCGTTCGACTGCCCGCTGCCTTCCATGCGCGCCCTGTTCGCCCCGCCGCTCTGGGCCTGGCCGTCGGCGCTGGATGCCGAGGTGCCGCACGGGCCGGGCCGGGTGGAGCAGCCGGCGGTGCTGGTCCGGCGCTGAGCGCGGCTTGCCCGCCGGCCCACGGCCCCCCTACAACCCGGGCTTCCACCAGAAGGAAGCGCACCGGTGAGCAAGATCCTCCGCACCGACCCCAACCCCATCCTGTCCTCGGCCGTCGAGTATCACGGCTTCGTCTATACCGCCGGCATCACCGCCGATGACGCCTCCAAGGACGTCAGTGGCCAGACCGCCGAGATCCTGGCCAAAATCGACGCCCTGCTGGAGGCGCACGGGACCGACAAGACCCGGCTGCTGACGGCGCAGATCTGGCTGAAGCACATCACCGACCGGCCGGCGCTGAACGCGCTCTGGACCGCCTGGCTGCCGGAAGGCGGCGCGCCGGCCCGCGCCTGCGTGCAGGCGGAGTTGGCCGATCCGCGGCTGCTGGTGGAAATCATGGTGACCGCCTGCAAATAGCCGACTCGGGGCGGCACAGGGGAATAGGACAGACGTCCTGCTACCGGAGGTTGTCCACAGGGGGAAAACGGCGATATGCGCCGTTTTCGCCACACTCACGGGATTTAGGGTTGCCAGGGACGCAAAGCTGTTGATACCCGAACATGGGTCTGGGGAAGACTTCGAGGGTATGACGATATGACGGTTGAGACGGGTGCGCGCCGGCTGGCGCGAGGGGCGATTTTGTGCGGCTTCGGTCGCTCGGCTTTCGGATCCACCCTGCTCGGCTTGCTCAGCCTGTTGTGCTTCGGCCTGTTCGCGGCCCCCGGCCACGCCGCCGAGGCGCGCCACCCCGTGGTCCGGCACCGCATCATCCGCCGCATCGTGGTTCGCAAGCGCGTGGTGGCGCATGTCGTGCGCCGCGCGGTGGTGCGCCATGTCGCGTGGCACAAGCCGGCGCCGCGACGGATCATCCGCCATGTGGTGCTGCGCCGCCGGGTGATCCTGCGCCGACCCGACTTGCACAAGCCTGTCTGGCATAAGCCGGTCTGGCATAAGCCCATCTGGCACCCGGCCGTGTGGCACAAGCCCGTGTGGCACAAGCCCGTGTGGCATCCCGCCGCCGTTTACGGCCCGCGCATGTCCTGCGTGCCGTTCGCCCGCGCCGCCACCGGCATGGATATCACGGGCGATGCCTATGCTTGGTGGCACAATGCCGCCGGCCATTATGCGCGCGGCGATGTTCCCGTGCCCGGCAGCGTGCTCGCGTTCCGCGCCAATGCCCGGATGCGTCTAGGACACGTCGCGGTGGTGACCCGGGTCATCAACCGGCGCGAAGTGCTGGTCGATCAGGCCAACTGGGCCGATTGGGGCCAGATCACCCGCGGCGTGCCGGTGATCGACGTGTCCGAGAACAACACTTGGTCTGACGTTCGGGTCTCGATCGGCGGCGGGCGATTTGGCTCGGTCTATCCGACCTACGGGTTCATCTATAATCGTCCGGATACCGGCGCCGTGCTGGCCCGCCGCGCCCCGGCGCCGCTGGTGGCGGCCAATCCGGCGCCGTCCGATTTGCGCGCCCTGCACCCGTTCGGCGGCACCCAGGAAGCGATGGCGCCCGAGCGTCTGCCGGCCCCGCCGCGCTGGCCGACCCGCCTAGGGCACCAGCTGGTGGTGCATCCGATGATCCGGCATGTCGTGTATCGGCGGCCGGCGCCGCGGCACTGGGTGCGCCGCCCGGTCCGGCGTGAGGTGATCCGCCGCCGCGTGGTGCATCGGTGATGCCGTCCCGCTGAGCAGCCGACGCTTCGCCTCGCACGGCCGAAGCCGGGAAACGCGGTCTTCACACCCGCCAAGGCAGCCATCGTCGCCCAACTCCGCGAGCACCGGGAGACCGAACCGGAGACCAGGGGCGCGATGCCCAAAGCGACAATCGGGGGCGCGGCGTCATCCACGATCGGTCGTCGTGGGGGGAGGAATTCCCCGCGAGCCAACCAAGGCGAGAGATAGAATCAACCTCGGCTTGCTGGCGAGCTAGGATGATTTCGCTATTTTCCGCAGCATATTGTCGATCTAGATAAAATCCTTTTCTTTCCCGGGCACCACCACCGGTCGCCCGATGCTTCCCCTTACCCTCGACCCCACCCGCCTCCGCCTCGGCGTCCTCGGCGACGGTCCCGCCGCCACACGCCGCCACGCCCGGCTGCGCGCCGCCGGCGCCACCCCGTTCGTGGTCCCCGCCGACCCGGCCGCCTGGCCCGGGCTGGACGCGCTCTGGATCGCCGATGTGGCCGACCCGGCGGCGGCGCGCCTCGCCGCCGCCGCCCGCGCCCGCGGCATCCTGGTCAATGTCGAGGACCGCCCGGCGCTCTGCGACTTCCACAACGCGGCCGAACTCCGTCGTGGCGATCTGCTGATCGCGGTCTCCACCGCCGGCGCCAGCCCGGGTCTGGCCGGCGCCGTCCGCGACCGCATCGCCCGCCTGATCGGCCCCGAATGGGCCGGGCGGCTGGCCGATCTCGCCGCGCGCCGCGCCGGGTGGCGGGCGGCGGGCGCCGATCTGCCGCAGATCGCCGCCCGCACCCGCGCCGCGCTCGCCGATGCCGGGTGGCTCGCGTGAGTCCCGCTCGCCTGCTCCGCGCGGAATTCGCCCCCGGCAGCGTCTGGCTCGCCGGTGCCGGCCCCGGCGATCCGGGCTTGCTCACCCTGCACGCTCTCGATGCGCTGGAACGCGCCGATTTGGTGCTGCACGACGCCCTGGTCCCGCCCGAAATCCTGGCCCTGGCCGCCACCCCACGGCGGATCGCGGTCGGCAAGCGTGCCGGCGGCCCCCGCACCCCGCAGTTGCGCATCAACCAGATGCTGATCGCCGAGGCCCGCGCCGGGCAACGGGTCCTGCGGCTGAAAGGTGGCGATCCGCTGCTCTTCGGCCGCGGCGCGGAAGAAGCGTTGGCATTGGTCGCCGCCGGCATTCCGTTCCGCATCATCCCCGGCATCAGCGCCGGCCTCGGCGGCACCGCCGCGGCGGGGATTCCACTCACCCATCGCGGCCTCGCGCAATCGGTCGCGTTCGTCACCGGGCA
>DAHWNE010000206.1 GCA_027340195.1 Acetobacteraceae bacterium
CGGGGCGCCGCCGGTGGCCTTGATATGGCAGGCGAGGCCGAGGCCGCGGCGGTGCCCGCGCGCCTCGGCGGCGGCGCGGCGGGCCGGGAAGCCGGCGAGGTCGGCGCGGGCCAGGGCGGCGGCGAACACGCAAGGAAAATCCCCGCTGTCCACGCGCTGGCCGAGCGGATTGGTGTACGGCCCGGGCGGGGTCAGGTTGCGCCGGCGGAGCGCGATCCGGTCCAAGCCCGAGGCATGGGCGGCGGCATCGATCAGCCGCTCGATGATGGCGTTGGACTCGGCGAAGCCGGGGCCGCGGGTGACGCCGATCGGGGCGGTGTTCGTGTAGGCGGCGCGGATCCGCAGCGCGATGGCGGGGATCGCATAGACCCCGCCCGGCAGGTGGGCGTACTGGAAGGTCTGCACCGCGCCGGATCCGCCGGCCATGAAGGCGCCGAGATTGGCGCGGCTGTCCACCTCGAGGGCGAGGAACCGGCCCTCGGCATCCAGCGCCAGCGCGGCATCCGCCACGTGATCGCGCGCCTGGTGATCGGCCAGGAAGACCTCGGAACGGGTGGCGATCCATTTCACCGCCCGCCCGGTGCGCCGCGCCGCCCAGGCGCAGAGCGCCTGCTCGGGATAGGGGAAATTCTTCGCCCCGAACCCACCGCCGACATCGGGGGCGATCACCCGGAGCGCGAGCGGCGGGCGGCCAAGGGCGGCGGCGGCGGCATCGCGCACCGCGTAGAGGCTCTGGCTGGAGAGATGGAGCGTGGTGCGTCCGGAGGCGGGATCGTGGACCGCGACCACGCCGCGCGGCTCCATCGGGTTGGTGATGATCCGGTGATTGACGATGCGCAGCCGCACGACATGAGCGGCGGCGGCGAAGGCGCGGGCGACGGCGGCGGGATCGCCGACCTCCCAGGCCAGGGCGAGGTTGCCGGGCGCCTCGGCCGCGAGCAGCGGCGCGCCGGGGGCGAGGGCGGCGTCCACATCGGTGACGGCGGGAAGCGGGTCCCAGGCGAGGCCGATCCGCTCCGCCGCGTCCTGCGCCTGGGCCAGGGTCTCCGCCAGCACCAGCGCCACCGGCTCGCCGACGTAGCGCACCCGGTCGGCGGCCAGCAGCGGCTGCGGGGCGAAGGCGAACGGGGCGCCGGTATGCGGGTTGGCGGGCGCGGTGGGCAGCAGCGCGCCGATGCCGTCGGCCGCGAGATCGGCGGCGGTCAGGACCGCCGCCACGCCGGGGGCGGCGCGGGCGGCCGCCGTCTCGATGCCGCGGAGGCGGGCATGGGGGTGCGGGGAGCGCAGCACCACCGCCCGCAGCGCGCCGGGGAAGGGCAGGTCGTCCAGATAGGCGCCGTGGCCGGTGAGGAAGCGCGCATCCTCCCGCCGGACCGGGCTGGCGCCGAGCGGGGAGGCCATCAGCGGAGCGGAAAGCCGAGGGTGGCGAGGGACTCGCGCATCGTCTCCCGCCCGCGCAGGGCGGCGGCGTCGCGCACGCGGTCGATGCATTGCTGGGTCCAGTCGATCGGGCGCATCGCCTGTTCGCGCTGGAACGCGCGCAGCGTGGCGTTGTAGCCGGCGATCGGGGCGTCGTCCTGGGCCGGGCGGTAGGTTTCGTGGTGCAGCACCACCGCGCGCGGCAGGCGGGGCTTCACGTCCTCGCCGGCGGCGCGGTCGGGCCAGCCGATCGCCATGCCGAAGGCGGCGAACACGCGCGGCGGCAGGGCGAGTTCGCGCGCCACCTCGACCGGGTGGTTGCGGATGGCGCCGACATAGACCCCGCCGAGGCCGAGCGATTCGGCGGCCAGCAGCGTGTTCTGCGCGGCCAGGGCGGCATCGATCAGGCCGACCATGAACTCTTCCAGATAGAGCGTGCCGGTGACCGGCTGGCCGCGCAGGGCGGCGAAGGTTTCCAGGCGGTGGAGATCGGCGAGCCAGACCAGGAGCAGCGGCGCCCGGTCGATGAAGTCCTGCTGGCCGGCGAGCCGGGCGAGGCGGGATTTGCGGGCTTTCTCCCGCACCGCGACCACGCTCCAGAGTTGCAGGTTGGAGGAGGTGGCGGCGGACTGGGCGGCGGCGATCAGCGTTTCCAGCGTGTTGGGCGGCAGGTCGCGGGGGAGGAAATGGCGGATGGAGCGGTGGGCGAGGATGGTGTCGAGCACCGCGTTCCAGGCCGGAGGTGGGGGGGCGGGGGCGCGGTGGCGACGCGCGAGGCTGGCCTCGGCCGTTGTGGCCGGGGGGATCGTGTCGGGCATGGGCGTCTCCGCGGAGCGGGGGTTTGGCCGGAGTGTGCCTTGGGGGGTGGGGGTGGTCAAAGGGTGAGGACGGCGGAGCCGGCCCGGCCACCAGGGCAACGACGGGCGGCCGGCAGGGGCCGTCCGCGGGGCAACGACCGGCGACGGCTACAGCAGCAGCAGCGCCAGACTCCCCAGCCCCACCACCACACAATAATACGCGAACGGATTCAGCGCCCAGCGCTCATGGGCGCGGAAATAGCGCATCAGGAACCAGGTGCTCGCATAGGCGGTCACCCCCGCCGCCACCGCCGCCATCACCGCGATCCCCCACATCCCGTGCGCCGCGGCGCCCGCGCGCAGCAGCTTCGGCACCTCCAGCACCCCGGCGCCGAAGATGACAGGCGTGGCGATCAGGAACGAGAAATGCGCCGAACCCTCATGCGAAACTCCGCGCGACAGCCCGCCCACCATGGTGGCCCCCGAGCGCGAGATGCCGGGGATGAAGGCCAGGCATTGCCAGAGACCCACGATCAGCGCGTCGCGCGCGGTCAGCGTCTCGAGGCCGCGCGGGGCGCGCGCGCTTCCGCGCAGCCGCTCGGCCGCCAGCAGCAGGATCCCGTTCACCACCAGGAACGCCGCCGCCACCGCGGGGTCGCCGAACAGGCGGCGCACCCGGTGTTCCAGCACGAACCCCACCACCACCGCGGGCAGGGTCGCCAGCACGATCAGCCCCACCGAACGCCGGCAGCGCGAAACATCCTCGGGCGAGCCGATGCCGAGGAAGCCCAGCCCCAGCACCCACCAATCGCGCCAGAAGAAGGCCAGCAGCGCGGTGGCGGTGCCGAGGTGCAGCATCACCAGGAACGGCAGGAATCCCGGGGCGTGCAGATCGTAATGCCAGCGCAGCAGCGCCGGCAGCACCACCGCGTGGCCGAGGCTGCTGACGGGGAACAACTCGGTGGCGCCCTGGAGCAGGGCGAGGATCAGGGCCTGGAGATGGGTCATGCCCGGGTCTCTGCCGGATCAGCCCTGTCCCGGCAAGGCGGCGGCGACGGCGGCGACCGGTCCCGACCAGTCGCCGAGCCGGGTCTGGCGGAAGATCCGCAGCCCCGGGTACCACGGGCTGTCCGCCCGCCCCGGCAGCCAGCGCCAGCAATGGTCCAGCCGGTCCAGCAGGAACACCGGCACCCCCAGCGCCCCGGCCAGATGCACCATCGCGGTATCGACGCTGATGACCAGGTCGAGCGCGGCGGTGATGGCGGCGGTGTCGGCGAAGTCGCGCACCGTTCCCATCGGGTCGAACAGGCCGAGCCCGGGCGGCGGGGCGGCGGCCTCGGCGGCCTCGGGTCCCGCTTGCAGGCTGAC
>DAHWNE010000207.1 GCA_027340195.1 Acetobacteraceae bacterium
TTTCTGGGCCCTCGCGGCCTGGCGCCGCGGCTTCGGGCCGGGGTTGCTCGTCGCGCGCCTGCTCTCGGTGCTGGCGGCGCTGGCGGCGCTGGCGCTGGTCGGCGCGCTGGCCCGCGCCGCCGCCATCCCGGCGGTGCCGGCGATCGGGTTCACCCTCGGCTGCTACGGCTTCGCCTATACCGGCGCCATCGCGCGCGACTTCGCGCTGGCCGAGGCGCTGCTGCTCGCCGGCGTCTGGCTGGCGTTGCGGCGCCGCCCCGTCGCGGCCGGCCTGCTGCTGGGGGCGGCGTGCTTCACCAACTACCTGGCCGCCTTCCCGGCGGCGGCGGTGATGGCGGGGCTCGCCGCGCGCGAGCAGTGGCGCCGCGCGCTGCTGGTGCTGGCCGGGATGGGGCCGTTCCTGCCGCCGGGGCTATGGTTCTTCCTCGCCCAGCGCGACAGCCGCGGCGGGCAGTTCCCCCCGTTCCGGCTGCTCCCGGCGCTGGCGCGGCTGGGGCGGGACGCGGCCGGGGCGCTGTTCGGCGGGCTGCCGCTCTACGTCCCGGCGGGCGGCGCGCGGCTGGCGCTGGGGGCGATTCTGGCCCTGGCGCTGGCGGCTCTGGCCGGGCTGATCGTGGCGCGCTGGCGCCGGATCGGCGCACCGGAGCCCCGCGCGGTCCTGACCGCCGCCGCGCTGGCTCCGCCGGCCGGGTTGATCGGGCTCGGGCTGGTGTTCGATTCCACGCCCATCGAGTTGCGCTACCTCTGCTTCGCCACCCCGTTCCTGGGGCTGCTGCTGGCCGGGGCGCTCGCCACCCTGACGCGCCGGGCCGGGGTGACGCTGGGCGCCGCGGTGGCACTGGTGCAGGCCCTGGCGCTGGCCGGGCTGCTCACCCAGCCCCGCACCATGCAGCCGGCCCGCGCCGCCGCCGCCGCCGCCGCCCGCCTCGCCGGGCGCCGCGGGCTGGTCCTGATCCCGCGCGGCAATGACGGTGTGGGCGTGGTCGGCCCGTTCCTGCTGGAAGCGCCGCCCCGGCTGCGCGTGCGGGTGGTGGCCACGCCGCCCCGGGCACCGCGCGCCCGGCGCCTGGTGCTGGCGCTGATCGCCGCCGACCGCGCCAGCCGCGCCCTGCTGCCCCGGCTGCGCGCCGCCTACGCCCCCCCGCGCTGGCGCCCGGTGGCGAACCTCGCGGGCCACGGCTTCGACGCCCTGGCGCTGGACCGCGCTACGCCGCCTGCTCCAGGCTCGAAACCTGGTCGGAGACCGTAGTCCGGCGCATATCCCGGGGCTGGCGCATATCGTAGGGCCGCGCCCGGTGCAGCGTGCAGCGATCGTCCCAGATCACCAGATCATGCCGCCGCCAGCGATGGGTATAGACGAACTGCCGCTGCGTCGCGTGTTCCATCAGCTCCAGCAACAGCAGCCGCGCCTCCGGCAGCGGCATCCCGCGGATCGAACCGGCATGGGAGGCGAGATACAAACTCCGCCGCCCGGACCCGGGATGGGTCCGCACCAGACGCTGCGGCACCGGTTGCAGCCGCGCCACCTCCTCGGGCGAGAAATCGGTGAAGCCGATGGTCGCGCGCGAGGTCAGCAGCGAGTGTTCGGCCACCAGCGGGGCGATGCGCGTCTGGGTGCCCGCATCCAGCGCATCCCATGCGGCGCGCAGATCGGCGAACTCGGTTTCCCCGCCGGCATTGGGAATGACGCGCGCCGACAGCAGCGAATAGCGCGCCGGGATCGCCTTGAAGGAGCTGTCGGTATGCCAGAGCCGGTTGCCGAGCCCGTTCATCCGTCGCCGGTCGTCGGCCGCCAGCACGCGGTTGTTCTCGTCGAGATTCGAGACATCCGACAGATGCAGATCGAGCCGCGCGCGATGATCCGGCCGGAACGCCTTCACCGTGGTCTCGAGCGGACCGAGCCGCTCGCTGAAGGCGATCTGCTGCGCGTCGGTGAGGTCCTGGTCCGGAAACACCAGCACCGCGAAACGATCGAGCGCGGCGACGATCCCGGCCAGGCCGGCGTCATCCAGCGGCTCGGCCAGCGCGACGCCGGTGGCCTCGGCGGCGAACAAAGGGTGCAGCGGGCGCAGGGTGAGCGGCATGACGTTTCTCCCGAAAGCGCACCCAGCCTCGCGCCGCCCCAGCCCTTCCGTCAAGCCGGGGCTTGCCCGCCGCAGCCCGCCCCGGCACCCTCGCCCGGCATCACCAGGGAGAGGACGTATGGGATTCGATTTCACCGGCAAGCGCATGATCGTCTGCGGCGGTTCGCGCGGGATCGGCCTTGCCATCGCCGAGGGCTTCGCCGCCGCCGGCGGAGCGGTCTCGATCTGCGCGCGCGGGGCGGCGGGGATCGAGGCGGCGCGCGCGCGCCTCGCCGCCCATGGCGGGCAGGTCCATGGCGCGCCCTGCGATCTGGCCGATGCCGGGGCGATCGCCGCCTATATCGCGGCGGCGGCCGAGGCGCTGGGCGGGATCGACGTGCTGGTCAACAACGCCTCCGCCTTCGGCAACGCCGATACCGCCGAGAGCTGGGCCGCGAGCCTGGCGATCGACATGATGGCGGTGGTCCATGCCAGCCACGCCGCCCTGCCGCATCTGAAACAAAGCCGTGGATGTATCATTTCCACCAGCTCCATCTCGGCGCTGCGCCCGGCCGGGCGGCAGCCGCCCTACGGGGCGATCAAGGCGGCGGTGATCCACTACACCGGCACCCAGGCCGCGCTCTACGCCCGCGATCAGGTCCGGGTGAACGCGATCGCCCCCGGCTCGATCGAGTTCCCGGGCGGGTTGTGGGAGCGCCGGCGCAGCGAGGCGCCGGAGCTCTACCAGCGCACCCTGCGCTCGATCCCGTTCGGCCGCATGGGACGGCCGGAGGAGGTGGCGAACGTGGCGCTGTTCCTCGCCTCCCCGCTCGCCGCCTGGGTGACCGGGCAGACCATCGTGGTCGATGGCGGGCAGCTGCTCGGCGCGTAGCTCACCCGGGACCGAACCGGTAGTGGAACCGCGTCCCGTCGGCCCCGATCCGCCCGGCGGTCGGGGCCGGGAAATGGATCGGCAGGATCAGCGTGTCGGTGTCCGCCACCGAGGCAAGGAAGCTGCGGCGGGAGGCGGCGGCCTGTTTCGCGTCCCAGTCGAACACGGTGGACCAGTCGGGTTCCCGGCATTGCAGGGCGTGGTGCATCATGTCCCCCGTCACCACCGCGCGCCGCCCGCCGGCGCGGATATTGACGCAGCAATGGCAGGGCGAATGGCCCGGCGTGGGGGTGAGCCAGACGGTATCGTCCAGGGTGAAATCGTCATCGACCAGCAGCGCCTGGCCGGCCTCCACGATGGGGCGGCAGTTGTAGGTCCAGACATTGCCGGGCGGGTTGGCGCCCTTCGCCGTCGCGTCCTCCCACGCCGCGTATTCGCGCTTGTGGAACACATATTTCGCGTTGGGAAAGGTGGGCACCCAGCGCCCGTTCACCAGCCTTGTGTTCCAGCCGCAATGGTCGATATGCAGATGGGTGCAGAAGACATAATCGATGTCGGTGAAGCGCAGCCCGAGGGCGGCGAACCCGTCGAGCCATGGCTGCTTGGGGAAATCCATCGGCGCCGGATACCCCTTGTCCTCACCGGTGCAGGTATCGACCAGGATGGTATGTTTCGGCGTGCGGATGACGAAGGTCTGATAGGTGATGACCAGCCGGCCGGAGGCGGCGTCGAACACCGACGGCGGCAGGGCGCGCAGATGGGCGAGGCCGGGATCGGCGGTATAGGCGGGGAACATATCCTCCGGCCGCCGCCACGGGCCGTCGCGTTCGATGATGCTGGCGATGCTGACGTCGCCGAGGTGGAGTGTTTCCATGGACGGTGGCCTTCCTTCCGGCTTGGGTGCGGCGGCAGCGTAGCCGAATCCTCGCCGAGGTGAATCCCCCCTGGCGGGCCGAGGCGGTTTTCCGGTTCCGGCCCCGACCCGCCCGCGCCTGCCGGGGCCCGTCCCGACCTGTTCGCCAAGAAAATCGTCCTCCATCGCGATTTTCCGCTTGACATTCTATCTAACATGTTCTACCTTCCCCCCCCCGTCATCAACCACGCCGGACCCGCCCGCCCCGCCATGCCGCCCCGCCCCGTCACCCAGTTCCTGACCCATGTCGGCACGCTCCTCTCCGCGCTGCTGACCCGCGTCACGACCTTGGGCGGCCCCAATGCC
>DAHWNE010000210.1 GCA_027340195.1 Acetobacteraceae bacterium
CGGGGCGCAGGCGCAGACCAGGTTGCGGTCGCCATACACATTGTCCACCCGCGCCACCGGCGGCCAGTATTTCGGCCCCTCCGCGCCGGCCGGGAACGCCGCCTGCTCGCGCGGGTAGGGGTGGGTCCAACGGCTCGCGGAGACCTCGGCGGCGGTGTGCGGGGCGTTCTTCAGCGGGTTGTCGGCGCGGTCCAGCCGCCCCTCGGCGATGGCGGCAATCTCGGCGCGGATCGCGACCATCGCCGCGCAGAACCGGTCGAGCTCGGCCAGCGGCTCGCTCTCGGTGGGTTCGATCATCAACGTGCCGGCGACCGGGAAGGACATAGTGGGGGCGTGGAAGCCGTAATCGGCCAGCCGCTTGGCGATGTCCTCGACGCCGATGCCGGTGGTGGCGGCGAAGCCGCGGCAGTCGATGATGCACTCATGCGCCACCCGTCCCTCGGCGCCGGTGTAGAGTACCGGGAAATGCGGCCCCAGCCGGGCGGCGATGTAGTTGGCGTTCAGGATCGCGGCCCTTGAGGCGGCGGCGAGGCCGGAGCCGCCCATCATGCGGATATAGGCGTAGGCGATCGGCAGGATCAGCGGGCTGCCGAACGGGGCGGCGGAGACCGGGCCGATCCCGCCCGTCGGTCCGGCATCTTCGCGCAGCGGATGGGTGGGCAGATAAGGGGCTAGGTGCGCGGCGACGGCGATCGGCCCCACCCCCGGCCCGCCGCCGCCATGGGGGATGCAGAACGTCTTGTGCAGGTTGAGGTGGCAGACATCGGCGCCGATCGTCGCCGGACCGGTCAGACCCAGCTGGGCGTTCATGTTCGCCCCGTCCATATAAACCTGCCCGCCGGCCTCGTGGACCAGGTCGCAGAGGGTGCGGATTTCCGGCTCGAACACGCCATGGGTGGAGGGGTAGGTCACCATCAGCGCCGCCAGCCGGTCGCCATGCTGGGCGATCTTTGCCCGCAAGTCGGCCAGATCGACGTTGCCGGCGCGATCGCAGCCCACCACCGCCACGCGCAGCCCCGCCATCGCCGCGCTGGCCGGGTTGGTGCCGTGCGCCGAGGCCGGGATCAGGCAGACATCCCGCGCCCCCTGGCCGCGCGCGGCGTGAAAGGCGCGGATCGCCAGCAGCCCCGCGTATTCGCCCTGCGAGCCGGCATTGGGCTGCAACGAGACCGCGGCGAAGCCGGTCAGCGCGGCGAGCCACTCCGCCAGCCGCGCGATCAGGGTGTTGTAGCCCCGGGTCTCTCCGGGCGGGGCGAACGGGTGGATGTCGGCGAAGCCGAGCCAGGAGATCGGCTCCATCTCCGCCGCGGCGTTGAGCTTCATGGTGCAGGAGCCGAGCGGGATCATGCCGCGATCGAGCGCGAGGTCGCGGTCCGCCAGCGCGCGCAGCCAGCGCAGCATGGCGTGCTCGGAGCGGTGGGCGTGGAACACCGGCTCGGTGAGCAGCGGGCCGGCGCGGCGCAGCGCCGCCGGCAGCGGCGAGGGCGCCTCCGCCGGGACGGGGCCGAACAGGGCAGCCAGCCGGTCGAACGTCTCGGCGGTCACGGTCTCGTCGAGCGCGATGCCGACGCCGGTGGCATCGATCCGGCGCAGCAGGAAGCCCGCCTCGGCGGCCCGGGCCAGCAGCGCGTCGGCGTCCGCCACTTCGAGCGCCAGGGTGTCGAAGAACATTTCGTGACGGAGCGTGAGCCCGGCCGCGCGCGCTGCCGCCGCCAGCCGGCAGGCCTGGGCATGGACCGTGGCGGCGATCGCCCCTAGCCCCTCCGGCCCGTGCCAGACCGCATAGAAGGCGGCCATCACCGCCGGCAGCACCTGCGCGGTGCAAATATTGGAGGTGGCTTTCTCGCGGCGGATATGCTGCTCGCGGGTCTGCAGCGCCAGCCGCAGCGCCCGCGCCCCGGTGCGATCCACCGACACCCCCACCAGCCGGCCCGGCAGATGGCGGCGGAACGCGTCGCGGGTGGCCAGGAACCCGGCATGAGGGCCGCCGAAGCCCATCGGCATCCCGAAGCGCTGCGCCGACCCCACCACCACGTCGGCGCCCATCGCTCCGGGCGGGGGCAGCGCGACCAGCGCCAGCGGATCGGCGGCCACGATGGCGAGCGCGCCGGCGGCGTGGGCGGCGGCGATCTCGGCTGAGAGGTCGCGCACGGCACCGGTGGTTCCGGGATAGGACAGGACCACCGCGAACGGGGCGGCGGCGGCGATCGCGGCCGGCGCGCCGGGCGGCACGGTCACCAGCGCCCAGCCCAGCGCTCCGGCGCGGGTTTCAAGCACCGCCCGGGTTTGCGGGTGCAGATCCGCCGCTACCGCGATGCGGTCGGATTTCGCGCCCGCCAGCGCGTGCGCCATTGCCACCGCCTCGGCCGCCGCG
>DAHWNE010000237.1 GCA_027340195.1 Acetobacteraceae bacterium
GAAGCGTTCCCGGCAATCCCGCCGGGGAACTCGAAACCAAGTACTCTTTGTACCCATTCCGCGCGAGCGATATCGTCTGGCATCGGCAGCTCCCGTCCTCGTGCCCACGGAGGTCCGTCAGCGGCCGGCCCAATCCCGACCCGAGGATGTCGTTTTTGCGTCCGGAACAGACATTATCCGCCGGTGCCCGCCCCTGTCCACCGCATCTTCGCGGGATCACTCTCGGTGCGCGAGGGCGGTAGTCCACCCTGGCGGGGGCCGGGATGCGCCGGGGGCCGGGTCCGCCAGCCTCGCGGCCAGCGTCTCCGCCGCCCCTACTCCAACCCCTCGTAAAAATCATTCCCCTTGTCGTCGATCACGATGAACGCCGGGAAATTCTCCACCTCGATCCGCCACACCGCCTCCATCCCGAGCTCGGGATATTCCAGCACCTCCACCTTGCGGATGCAGTCCTGCGCCAGCCGCGCCGCCGGCCCGCCCACGCTGCCCAGGTAGAACCCGCCGAAGCGCCGGCACGCATCGCGCACCGCCTTCGACCGGTTGCCCTTCGCCAGCATCACGAACGACCCGCCGGCGGCCTGGAACTCCGCCACGTAGCTGTCCATCCGCCCCGCCGTGGTCGGCCCGAAGCTGCCGGTCGCCATGCCGGTGGGCGTCTTCGCCGGCCCGGCGTAATAGACCGGACGGTTCTTTATGTAATCGGGTAGCCCCTGGCCCGCATCCAGCCGCTCCTTCAGCTTCGCGTGCGCGATGTCGCGCGCCACCACCATCGTCCCCGATAGCGCCAGCCGCGTCTTCACCGGGTAGCGCGACAGCTCCGCCCGGATCTCGGCCATCGGCCGGTTGAGGTCGATCGGCACCGCCTCCCCGCCCAGATGCGCATCGGTCGTCTCCGGCAGGTATTTCGCCGGATCGGATTCCAGCTCCTCCAGGAACGCGCCGTCCGGCGTGACTTTCGCCAGGATCTGCCGGTCGGCCGAGCACGACACGCCGATCCCCACCGGCAACGACGCCCCATGCCGCGGCAGGCGGATCACCCGCACGTCATGGCAGAAATACTTCCCCCCGAACTGCGCGCCGATGCCGAACCCCCGCGTCAGTTCGAGTACCTTCTCTTCCATCTCCAGGTCGCGGAACGCATGTCCGGCGCGCGACCCCGCGGTCGGCAGCCCGTCCAGCCAGCGGGTGGACGCCAGCTTCACCGTCTTCAGCGTCAGCTCCGCCGAGGTGCCGCCGATCACAATCGCCAAATGATACGGCGGGCAGGCCGAGGTCCCCAGGGTTCGCAGCTTCACCCCCAGCCATTCCATCAGCTTCGCCGGCGACAGGATGGCGCGCGTCTCCTGGAACAGGAAGCTCTTGTTGGCGGACCCGCCGCCCTTGGCGACGAACATCAGGTGCAGCTCGTCGGCATGGTCCTCGCCCGGCGCGGCCATGATGTCGAACTGCACCGGCAGGTTGTTGCCGGTGTTCACTTCCTCGAACATGGAAAGCGGGGCCATCTGCGAATAGCGTAGATTGGTCTCGGTATAGGTGCGGTGCACGCCCAGGCTGAGCGCCTCCTCGGCATCGCCCGCTACCCACACGCGCTGGCCCTGCTTGCCGAACACCAGCGCGGTGCCGGTGTCCTGGCACATCGGCAGCACCCCGCCGGCGGCGATGTTGGCGTTCTTCAGCAGATCGAGCGCCACGAACCGGTCGTTGTCGGAGGCTTCCGGGTCGTCCAGGATTTTCCGCAGCTGCGCCAGATGCCCCGGCCGCAGCTTGTGGGAAACCTCGTGGAAGGCGCGGAAGGCCAGCTCGGTCAGCACCGCGGGTTCGATCCGCAGCACCGAGGCGCCCTCGCAGGCGATCCGGCTGACCCCCGCAAGCCCGAGCGGTTGCCACGGCACCGGTTGCGGGGCCAGCGGGAACATCGGCGAATAGAGGAATCCCGGCGGGCGGGGCAGGGGGGCGTTCATCGCGGGGCCTCCGGGAAGCTCAGGATTTCGGGGTGGAGCGGCGGCGGAACGCGTCCAGGCTGACCACCTGCGGCGCGGGAGTGGCGGGGGCGGGTTGCGGTTCCGGCGCGGCTTCCGGCGGTTCCGGCGCGGGCACTTCCGCCGCGGGCGGCGCGGCGGCGGGTTCCCCGGCGCGGAAGCGCAGGCCGAAGCGCACGTAAGGGTCGGCGAACCCGGTGATTGCTGCAAGCGGGATCACCAGCGTGGTCGGCACCCCGCCGAACGACAGGCCGACCGAGAACAGCCCGGCCGCCTCGTCCAGCCTGAGGTCCCAGAACTGGTGCTGCAACACGATGGTCATTTCGGTCGGGTACTGCGCCCGCAGCCGTGCCGGAATCACCACCCCGGGATGATCGGTACGGAAGGAGATGTAGAAGTGATGCTCGCCGGGCAGCCCCTCGGCGGCGACATGAGCGAGCGCGCGGACCATGACCTGGCGCATCGCCGCCTCGGTCCAGTCGTCATACGGAAGCAGGCTTTCCACCTGCGGTGGGGTCGGGTCTGACATCGGCCGGAAAATAGGCGCGGGGGGGGCCTCTGGCCAGCCCCGCCGGGGCGCTTGGCAGGCTTCGCGGTTGGGGGGCTTCTGTTGCCCGGTGCCCCCCGGACCGCGCTTATCGCTTACGCAGCGACAGCGAGCGCCATGTTGTCATTGGCACTTGTGATACGGCCCGATAACGGCGGAACCATGCCGGGCAAAAGATGGGTCTTTACCACGCGTGTCGAGCCTGTTTCGCCCCCGTGGTCCCCGTCGCCGGAGCAATGCCCGCCGCCGGGGAAATGGTGGAGGCGCCGGGTACTGCCCCCGGGTCCACAACGCTTATTCCACACACCGTTTATCGCCATAGCCGGCAAGCCGGCACGGCAGATATAGGCACGGCCGGCGGCGAAGAAAACCCCCCGGTTGCGGCCTCGCGCGACGCTCTGCACACTGCCCCGGTCAGGAACGGAGGGGACGGGGATGAAACCCAGGATCGCGATCGTCGGTGCCGGCGCGGTGGGTGGCTATGTGGGCAGCGGGCTGGCCGCCGCGGGACATGACGTCACCCTGATCGACCCCTGGCCGGCGCATGTGGAGGCGATCCGTGCCGGCGGCATGGTGCTCTCGGGCATGACCCCGGCCGAGTCCCGCACCGTTGCGGTGCCGGCGCTCCACCTGACCCAGGTGCAGTCACTCGCCAAGGGGCGGCCGATCGACATCGCCTTCGTCGCCGTGAAATCCTACGACACCGAATGGGCCACCACCCTGATCGCGCAGTACCTGGCCGCCTCCGGGGTGGTGGTCTCGCTGCAGAACTGCATCAACGAAGAACGCATCGCCGCCCTGGTAGGCTGGGGCCGCACCATGGGCACGGTGGTGACCGGCGGGTTGGCCCTCGATCTCTACGAACCCGCCCACATCCGCCGCACCATGGCCCGGGTCCCGGGTCAGACCTGCCTCTACGTGGGCGAGCCGAGCGGGCGCATCACGCCCCGCGCGCGGGAGATCGCGGCGATGCTGAACGATGTCGATGAAACCCACGCCACCGACGATCTTTGGGGCGAGCGCTGGACCAAGCTCTGCGTGAACGGAATGCGCAACGGCGTCTCGGCGGCGACCGGCATGGGCGGCAACGCGCGCGACAGCCACGACGCGGTCCGCCGGGTCTGCATCCGGCTCGGCGCCGAATCGGTGCGGGTCGGCCGCGCGCTTGGGTTCCGGGTCGGCAAGGTGGGGGCGCTCGATCCCGATCTGCTCGACCGCGCCGATGCCGGCGATAGCGCGGCGATGGCGGAAGTGGAGCGGCTGATGCTGGCCGGCACCAGCGGCGCGGCGCGCAGCGACCTCCAGCGCCCCTCGATGGCGCAGGACATGGCCAAGGGAAGGCGCACCGAGATCACCTTCATGAACGGGTTCATCGCCGAACGTGGTGCGGCGGCCGGGGTGCCGGCGCCCACCCACGCCCGGCTGACCGAGGTGGTGACGCAGGTGGAGCGCGGCCTCCTGCCGCCGTCGCCCGCCAATGTGCTATGGAACTGAGCCGACCCGGAGGCACCCATGGCCCGCATCGATCCATCCCGCCCGTTCCTGCCGGTCCGCATCGCCGTGCTGACCGTCTCCGACACCCGCAGCTTGGCCAATGACACCTCCGGCCAGGCGCTGGCCGACCGCATCGCCGCGGCCGGCCACACCCTGGCCGATCGCGCGATCAGCAAGGACGACGCGGCGGAGATCGAGACCCGGCTGCGCGGCTGGATCGCCGATCCCGCGATCGATGTGGTCATCACCACCGGCGGCACCGGCATCACCGGGCGCGACGTCACCCCGGAGGCGTTCGATCGGGTGCTGGAGAAGCGGATCGAGGGCTTCGGCGAGCTGTTCCGGATGCTGAGCTACGCCAAGATCGGCACCTCCACCATGCAGTCGCGCGCGCTGGGGGGCGTGGCGGGCGGCACCTATCTGTTTGCCCTGCCCGGCAGCACCGGGGCGGTGAAGGATGCCTGGGACGACATCCTGGTCTTCCAGCTCGATAACCGGCATCGCCCCTGCAACCTGGTGGAGCTGATGCCGCGGCTGCAGGAGCATCTGCATCCGGCGGCCTGACCGCGGCCGGCGCCGTTGCCGGATTCTGACGAATTTTCAACCCGTTCTTCCCGGTCTGGCGACAAATCGTCACATCGTGGGCACGTCTCTGCCACAGTTGGTCGCGCAGTATGGCCCTCACGATCCCGACGGAGGCCCCGATGAACGCGATTTCGACCGTGGCGGTTCCCCGGCCCACCCGGGCCAGCTGCCATCCTAGGGAGATCCTGCGCGATCCGCTCACTCGTCTGGTGATGGCAAGCGACGGCGTATCCGAGCAGGAGCTGATGGCGCTGCTCCGCCGCATCCGTCGCGCCCGCTTCCCGCGCGCGGCGGTGCTTGCCGAACCCGTGCATCCCGGGTCAGACTCCTCGGCCTGAGCCGCCCGATGCTCGCGCCGGGGCGGCGCGCCGAGGAGACCGCCCCATGTCCGAACCTGCCGCCCTGCGCGCCGCCGTCGCGGCCGAGCGCGATCGCGCCGTCCGCCTGTTCGACCGGCTCGCCGCCGACGGCGCCGACGCGCCCGGCATCTCCCGCGATCCCTACGGCCCCG
>DAHWNE010000074.1 GCA_027340195.1 Acetobacteraceae bacterium
ATGGGCTGAGCGGCCCCGAACGGAGGTTTCCGCCCAGCCGCCCCCCCATCACCCCGCATACGCCAGTTCCAGCCCCGGCTCCGGCCAGTCCATCGCCACCAGCCGCCCGCCCGCCGATAGGGTGACGAAAGCGGTCCGCCGCCCGGCCCCACCGAAGCAGATATTGGTGGTCATCACATCCCCGGTCGGCACCTGGCGCAGCACCTCCCCGGACGGGGCGATGACGGTGATGGCACCGGTGATCAGCGTTGCGACGCAGATATTGCCCGCCTCCGTCACCGCCAGGCTGTCGAAGCGCTGAAACCCGCCGAGCCCCGCCACCAGCCGCCCACCATGCGACGACGGGAACCCGAGCTTTCGCGCCACCCCCGGCGCCTCCAGGTCGAACGCCCAGAGCCGCGCCGTCTCGGTCTCGGCCACATAGACGGAGCGCCCGTCCGGCGACAGCCCGACCCCGTTCGGCGTCAGGATCGGGTAGGCGACCTCGACGATCCGCGAGCCATCCGCCAGCGCGTAATAGAGCCCGCCATGGTCGCGATCGCGCGCGCGTGCCTTCCCGAGATCGGTGAAATAGAACCCGCCATGCCGGTCGAACACCAGATCGTTCGGCCCACGCAAGGGATGCCCGCCGCAGCGGTCATAGAGCACCCGCACCGCGCCGGAGCGCGGATCGACGGTCTCGATCCGCCCGCCGTCATAGCCGGCGGCCTGCGCCACCGGACGCAGCAACCCGGGCTCCTGCCGCCAAGCGAAGCCGCCGTTGTTACAGACATAGAACAAACCGCCGGGGCCCAATGCCGCCCCGTTCGGCCCGCCGCCGGTGCGCGCGATCACCGCGCTGCCGCCATCGGCCCCGACGCGGGTCAGGGTCTGACGCTCGATCTCCACCAGCACCACCGAGCCGTCCGCCATGGCAACGGGGCCTTCGGGGAAACACAGTCCGCGGGCAAGTTCTCGCATCGGTTCGGGTCCGTTCCGGTTACAGGGACATGCAAGCGGCGATCAGCGCCGCGATCGAGGAAAAACACCGCGCGCCGGCCAGTTCCAACCGACGGGTCTTCTCGTCGGGCGATCCGGCGGCGCCATGCATCAGCGCCCCGGCATGGCCCATCGCCACCCCCTCCTTCGCCGCCCGCCCGGCGATCAGCGCCAGCAGCGGCTTGGGCGCGCCCAGCGCGGCGTAGGCGTCGGCGGCCTCCTCCTCCTCGGTGCCGCCGACCTCGCCCACCAGGAGGATCGCCTCGGTCGCCGGGTCGGCGACGAAGACCGGCAGCAGTTCGGCGAAGCGAACGCCCTTCACCGAATCCCCGCCCACTCCCACCCAGATGCTCTGGCCCAGCCCCGCCTCCGCCAGCCGGTAGCCGACCTCATAGGACAGGGTGCCGGATTTGCTCATCACCCCGAACCGCCCCGGGCGCAGTGCCACATCCGGCAGAAACCCCAGCTTGAGAACGCCCGGGATCGCCAGCCCCGGGGTGGACGCGCCCACCCAGACCGCGCCCGACGCCCGCGCCGCCCGGCCCAGCCGTATCGCGTCATGCGCCGGCACCCCCTCGGCCACCGTCACCAGCAGCCGGATGCCGGCTTCGATCGCGGCGAGCCCGGCCGCCAGCGTCTCCGCCGGCGGGGTGAACAGCACCGAGGCCGTCGCGCCGGTTGCCGCCACCGCCGCCGCCGGGTCGGCGAACACCGGCACTCCATCGATCATGCCCGGCGTCCCGGTGCCGGCCACGATGTTGGTTCCGTAGGCGCGCATCAGCCCGGCATGGGTACGGCCCATGCGCCCGGTGATGCCCTGCACCAGCACCGGCGTCTCGCGGGAGAGCGCGCCGATCACCGCGCCGCCTCCACCGCCCGCGCCAGCGCGCGGGTCAGGTCCGGCTCCAGCACCACCAAGGGCGCGCGCGCGGTCAGAATCTCCGCCGCCGCCCCGGCGTTGCGCCCGACCAGCCGGGCGATCACCGGCACCGCCACCGGGCGGGCGGCCAGCGCTTCGGCCAGCAGCCCCGCGAATTCCGCCAGATCGGTGATGCCGGCGAAGATGTTCACCAGGATCGCGCGCAGGTCCGACGCCGCCGCCATCCATTCCAGCGCGGCGATGATGCGCGCCGGGCTGCCGCGCAGCATGGAGGTACGGATGTCGCAGAAATTGAGCGGCCGGGCGCCGGCGGCGGTCATCTCGTCGATCAGCATCATCGACAGCCCGGCCCCGGTGGTGAGCAGACCGATCCGCCCCGCCGGGTCCAGGGTGACGTAGTCGAACCCGTGTTCCTGGCGGCGGATCGCGTCCGGATAGGCGTCGGGATCGGCGGCGATGCGCGCCGCCAGCGCCGGCTGGCGGGGCAGCGCGTTGAGGTCGATCACGATCCGGGCGTCCCCCGCGACGGCGCTGGCGGCGCGCACGAACAGCGGGTTGATCTCGGCCAGCGCCAGCTCGCGGGTCAGCACCAGCTCCGCCAGCCGCGTCGCCACCGGCACCACCGCCGCCGGCAGCAACCCCGGCAGCGCCGCCGCGATCGCCGCCGGCTCGGGCGGCAGGGCGGTGCCGGCGAGCAATCCGCCCCACTCCACCGCCATCCCGCCCTCGGGCCGGTACAGCAGACGCAGCCCATAGGCCGCGGGATCGAGCGCGATCGCCAGGTAGTGTTCCTCCCCCCGCGCCACCTGTTCGATCAGGCAGGCGCCGACGCGGTGGCCGCGATGCGTCGCGCCCAGCAGCGCCGCCACCGCCGCGCGGGCGGCTTGCGGGGTCTCGGCGCGGCGGATCAGCCCGGCCAGCCCGCGCCCGCCGGCCGGCACCTGGGCCTTCACCATCCACGGGCCAGGGACGCTCGGCGTCGCCGGGGCGCGCACCAGCTCGCCCGGCGGGGTGGGGATGTCGGCCTCGCGCAGCAGCGCCTTGCCGTCGGCTTCGGTCAGCAGCATGGGAAGATGCTGCGCGGGTTCGGCGCGCGCGGGAAGGGGGTCAGCCGGGCCGGGCGGGAAACCGCATCGCCATCACCCGCGCCCCGGCCTCGCCCGCGCGCGCGTCCGGCAACGGCTCCCCGGCCGCGAGGAAGACGCAGGAGCGTGGCCCCAGCCGTTGACCGTCCAGGATCAGGCTGCCGTCCAGCACCACCCAGAAGCTCTCCCCATTCTCCGGCGCCGGGCCTGTCATCGCCGCCCCGGGGGGCAGCGCCACCGGCGTCGCCACCAGCCCGTCCGGCGCCGCGTCGATCGCCCCGCCCGAGGCCTCGCGGTGATGGCGCGCGCGCGGCAACTCCCCCCGCGCGCCGGGCATGTAGCGCGCGCCCGGGTCCCAGCCGTTGCGCAGAGTGAAATAGGCGAGCCCCTCCGCCCCGGCGCGGATCGGGCCATAGGCGGAATGGGCGGCCACGAAATGCACCGTGCCCGGCGCCACGTCGTGCCGGCCGAGCGTGCCACCGCCGCCGACGATCAGCTGGAATTGGTCGGCCTGGTGGAAATGCGCGGCGACCGTGGTGCCGGGGTCCTGTTCGACCAGGAACGCCACCGGCATCGGCGTCCCGGGCGCCGGGCGCGGGAGGTCGGCGGGGCTGTAGCGGTTGTGGCCGATGTAGCCGGTGAACCAGAACTCGGTGCCGTTGGAACTGGCGCGCCGGCGGGCGGCGGCGGTTTCGGCGGCGGCGATCACGGGCATGGGGCGGTCCTTTCCATCTCTGTCGCAGCACGCAGCGGGCGGGCGCGTTCGCTCCGGCGGCCGGTATTCAGCCAGAACTTGCCGCTGTTGGCGAATACCCGGGCCAGGATCAGCGCGGCGGCCGAGGTCACGCCACGCCGCCTTCCCGCTCCGCGCAGGCCTGGCAGCGTCCCTCCGCCTCGATCGTCACCGCCGCGACGGCGAACCCGCGCCGCGCCGCCGCCGCGGCCAGCGCCGCCGACAGCGCCGGGTCCGCCAGCTCGATGGTCCGCCCGCAGTCCCGGCAGATCAGGAACTGCGCCGCGTGCGCGTGGGCCTCCGGCGCCGGATCGGCCACGCAGGGCACGAACGCGGCCAGCCGTTCCACCCGATGCACCAGCCCTTGGGCAGAGAGAAAATCCAACGCCCGATAGACCGAAGGCGGCGCCGCCCCGCCGCGGCTGGCGCGCAGCCGATCGAGAATCTCATACGCCCCCACCGGCGCCGCCGCTTCCAGGATCACCCCCAGCACGTCGCGCCGCAGCGCCGTCAGCCGCAGCCCGGCGACGGCGCATTGCGCCTCGGCCCGGGCCAGGGCGGCCCGGGTGGCGGAGGAAAATCCGGCCGGCTGATCCATTTGCCGCCCCTTGCCCCGGCTTCGGAAAG
>DAHWNE010000264.1 GCA_027340195.1 Acetobacteraceae bacterium
GACTGGAACATCTCGGTGACGATGTCGCAGCCGCCGACGAACTCGCCCTTCACATAGAGCTGCGGAATGGTCGGCCAGTTGGAGAACTGCTTGATCCCCTCCCGCAGCTCGGGGTCCTCCAGCACGTTAGCGGTACGGAACGGCACATTCAGGTGCGACAGAATCTGCACCACCCGCGCCGAGAACCCGCATTGCGGGAACATCGCCGTGCCCTTCATGTAGAGCATCACCGGGTTCTCGGTGATCTCTGCCTTGATGCGCTCGAAAGCCGGGGTATCGGACATGCTGCGTCCATCCTTCCTGGTGAAGCTCAATCCGGCGCCGAGGTCTGCAACGCCAGCGCGTGCAACGCCCCGCCCATCCGGCCGCTAAGGGCGGCATAAACCAGCTGATGCTGGCGCACCCGGCTCAGGCCTCGGAACGCCGCCGAGACCACGGTGGCGGCATAATGGTCGCCGTCCCCGGCCAGATCCTCCACCTTCACGGTGGCGTCGGGCAGCGCGGCGCGGATCAGCGCTTCGATCTCACCGGCCGCCATCGCCATCAGCCCGACCCCTCAGCTGCCCATGAATGCGGGAAAGAACGCCTCGTGCGCCGCCCGCAACTTGGCTATCGATATGGTTCCGCCATCGGGCACTGTCAAATCCGCCCCGCCGGAATGTCCGATCCGGACCGCCGCCAGCCCCGCCGCCTCGGCGGCGCGCACCACCGCCGGGCCGTCCGGCACCGCCAGCACGTAGCGGCCCTGGTCCTCGCCGAACCAATAGGCGTGACCGGGGATCTCGCGCGGGCCGGCGGACAGGCGGACGCCGACATTGCCGGCCATCGCCATCTCCGCCACCGCCACCAGCAGCCCGCCGTCGGACACGTCGTGGCAGGCGCGCACGGTGCCGTTCAAAATGAGCCCGCGCACGAAATCCCCGGCGGCCCGCTCGGCCGCCAGATCGACCGGCGGCGGCGCTCCCTCCTCCCGCCCGGCGATCTCCCGCAGCCACAGCGACTGGCCGAGCCAGCCGCGGGTCTGCCCGATCAGCACCAGATCGAGCCAGGGGCCGAGCGCGATGCCGACCGCGGCGGCGGCGTCATCGATCACGCCCACCGCGCCGATCGCCGGGGTGGGCAGGATCGGCCGCCCCTCGGTCTCGTTGTAGAGGCTGACATTGCCCGACACGACCGGGAAATTCAGCGCCTCGCAGGCGGCGGCCATGCCGCGGATGGCGGCGGCGAAGGCTCCCATCACCTCGGGCTTCTCGGGATTGCCGAAATTGAGGTTGTCGGTGACGGCCAGCGGCCGGGCGCCGGTGGCGGTGAGGTTGCGCCAAGCCTCCGCCACCGCCTGCCGGCCGCCGGCTTCCGGATCGGCGGCGCAATAGCGCGGGGTGCAGTCGGTGGTCAGCGCCAGCGCCATCGTCTGGCCCTCGATGCGCACCACCGCGGCATCCGCCGCCCCGGGCCGCTTCACCGTCTGCCCGCCGATGGTGGAATCGTACTGCTCCCATACCCAGGCGCGGGAAGCGAGGTCGGGCGTGCCCAGCAGCCGCTCCAGCGCCTCGGCCAGGCCCCAGCGGTTTTCCGCCCGCGCCGGCGGCAGCTCCGCCGGCTTCGCGGGTTCCGCGATGGGCCGCTGATACACCGGCGCCTGATCGGCCAGCGGGGCGAGGGGGATGTCGGCCTCCACCCGCCCCTGATGGCGGGCAACGAACCGGCCGGTGTCGGTGATGCGGCCGATCACCGCAAAGTCGAGCTGCCACTTCTCGAAGATCATGCGCGCCGCCTCTGCCTTCTCGGGGCGCAGCACCATCAGCATCCGCTCCTGCGATTCCGACAGCAACATCTCATAGGCGCTTATGCCGGTCTCGCGCTGCGGCACCGCGTCGAGGTCGAGGTCGATGCCGACGCCGCCCTTGCCGGCCATCTCCACCGACGAGCTGGTCAGCCCGGCCGCCCCCATGTCCTGGATCGCCACGATGGCGTCGGTCTGCATCAGCTCGAGGCAGGCCTCGATCAGGAGCTTCTCGGTGAACGGGTCGCCCACCTGCACGGTGGGGCGCTTCTCCTCGGCGTCCTTGCCGAACTCCGCCGAGGCCATGGTGGCGCCGTGGATGCCGTCGCGTCCCGTTTTGGACCCTACATAGACGACCGGGTTGCCCACCCCGGCAGCGGCGGAGAGGAAGATCCGGTCCACCGGCGCCACCCCCACGGTCATCGCGTTGACCAACGGATTGCCGTTGTAGGCGGGGTGGAAATTGATCTCGCCGCCCACCGTCGGCACGCCGACGCAATTGCCGTAGCCGCCGATCCCGCGCACCACCCCATCGACGATGCGCCGGGTCACCGGATGGCGCGGATCGCCGAAGCGCAGCGCGTTGAGGTTGGCGATCGGACGGGCGCCCATGGTGAACACGTCGCGCAGGATGCCGCCGACGCCGGTGGCCGCGCCCTGATAGGGTTCGATGAAGCTCGGATGGTTGTGGCTCTCCATCTTGAACACGCAGGCCAGGCCATGGCCGATCTCCACCACCCCGGCGTTTTCCCCCGGCCCATGGATCACCCAAGGCGCCTTGGTGGGTAGCTGGCTGAGCCAGGTGCGAGAGGATTTGTAGGAGCAATGCTCGGACCACATGACCGAGAACACGCCGAGCTCGGCCAGGGTGAGCGGGCGGCCCATGATGGCCAGCGCGCGGGCGTATTCCTCTTCCGAGAGGCCGAAGTCGCGGGCCAGCGCCGCGTCGATGGGGCGTTGGGTCATGTCGGATCCTGCTCCGGTTTCGCCTTGCCCCGGGGGCTGCGGGGGTAAGCGGCGGATACTGCGCTCACGCCGCCGCCAGGGAGGCGAACAGCGGCGCCCCGTCCTCGCCGCCGAGCAGCTTGTCCACCAGATCCTCGGGATGCGGCATCAGCCCCAACACGCGCAGATTGGGCGAGAAGATGCCGGCAATCGACCGCGCGCTGCCGTTGCGGTTGGCCTCCGGGGTCACCTCGCCGCGCGCCGTGACGTAGCGAAACGCCACCAGATTCTCGCCCTCCAGCCGGTCCAGCGTGGCCGTGTCCGCGAAATAGTTCCCGTCGCCATGTGCCATTGGGGCGCGGAACACCGCGCCCTGCTGCCACTGCGCGGTGAAGGCGGTATCGGTGCGCTCCACCCGAAGATGGCAGTCGGCGGAGATGAAGCGCAGCCCGGCATTGCGCAGCAGGGCCCCGGGCAGGAGCCCGGCCTCGGTGAGGATCTGAAACCCGTTGCAGACCCCCAGCACATAGCCGCCACGTTCGGCATGGGCGCGCACCGCCCCCATGACCGGCGTCTGTGCCGCCATCGCCCCGCAGCGCAGATAGTCGCCGTAGGAGAACCCGCCGGGCAGCACCAACAGGTCGAGCTCACCGAGGTCGGTCTCGGTATGCCAGACTATGCGCGGGGCGTGGCCGAACGCGCGCTCGAGCGCGATCGCCATGTCGCGCTCGCGATTGATGCCGGGGAACAGGACGATCCCGGGCTTCATGCCGGCTCCACCTGCACGCGGAAGCTTTCGATCACGGTGTTGGCCAGCAGGCGGCGGGCCATCGCCTCGGCGGTAGCCCGCGCCCGGGTCGGGTCGGTCTCGGCGAGTTCGAGCTCGATCACCTTGCCGGCCCGCACCTCGCCCACGCCGGCGAAGCCGAGGCCGGCGAGTGCCTGGCCGATCGCCTTGCCCTGCGGGTCCAGCACTCCGTCCTTCAGCATGACGGTCACCACCGCTTTCACTGCATCGTCTCCGGACCCTTCATGTCGCGCGAGCCGGCCTCGGGCAGGATGCCGAGGCGCTTGGCGACTTCCTGATAGGCTTCCTCGACCTTGCCCAGGTCGCGGCGGAACCGGT
>DAHWNE010000269.1 GCA_027340195.1 Acetobacteraceae bacterium
CCGGCAGCATCGCGCCCACGCGGGCCCAGTCCATATCCGGTCCCATATGGGTCAGCACCGTCCGTCGCGCGCCCACCCGCTCGGCCCATTCCAGCGCCAACGCCAGATGCGCGTGAGTCGGGTGCGGCGACAGGCCGAAGCAATCCACGACCCAGGTCTCCACCCCGGCCAACGCCGCGAACCCGGCCTCGTCCAGCCGCACCACATCGGTCGAATACGCGAAACCACCCACCCGCAGCCCCAGCGACGGTCCGAATCCGTGATCCTGCGCAAACAGCCGCAGCTCCATCCCGGCGAAGCTCAGCGTCTGTCCGGGAGCAACCGGATGCGGCTCCAGCACGGGGCGATAGAACCCGGGCGGCTTCCAGGGCCGGAACGCATAGGGAAAGCGGGTGGTGACCTCGGCCAGCACCGCCGCGGTGGCAAAGGCCGGCAGCGGGCGTCCGGCCAGGCGATTGAGGATGCGCGTGTCGTCCAACCCCGCCACATGGTCGGCATGGGCATGGGTGAACAGGATCCCATCCACCCGCCGCACCCGGCAGGCCAGCAGCTGCGCGCGCAGATCCGGCGCGGTGTCCACCAGCAACGCCCCCTCCGGCCCCTCGATCAGGATGGAGGCGCGGGAGCGCCGATTGCGGGGCTCGGCCGGATCGCATCGACCCCAGTCCCCTGCCCCGTCCGGCCCGCCGATCAGCGGCACGCCGGCCGAACCGCCGGTACCCAGCAGGGTCACACGCATGAGGCGGGCGCCTCGGGGCGGGCCTTGGTGAACAGGCGGCGGAAATTCCCGGTGGTCAGCGCGGCCAGCGCCGCCGGCGTCAGGCCGCGCTCGGCCGCCAGCACGGCGGCGGTATGGGCCACATAGGCCGGCTCGCAGCGTTTGCCGCGCAGCGGCACCGGGGCCAGATAGGGCGAATCGGTTTCCACCAGCAACCGATCCGCCGGCACATCCCGCGCGATCGCCCTGATTTCGGAAGATTTCGGGAACGTCAGAATACCCGAGAAGCTGACATACCCACCCAGCGCCACCGCCGCCTCCGCCAGGCGGCGCGAGGAGGAAAAGCAGTGCAGAAGGAACGCGAATTTTCCCCCGTTATTCCATTCATTTTGCAATATATCCACGATATCGTCATCCGCATCCCGAGCATGGATCACCAGCGGCACCCCGGCCAGCCGCGCCGCGCGCAGATGGGCGCGAAACCCCTCCCGCTGCACCTCGCGCGGCGCGCGATCATAGAAGTAATCCAGTCCCGATTCCCCGATCCCGATCACCCGTGGATGCGCGGTCAACGCCGCAAGCGCCTCGGGTTGCGGGATTTCCTGCTCGGCGGCGTGATGCGGATGCACTCCCACCGTCGCCCAGACATTCGGATGCGCGGCGGCGATGCCCACCACCGTCGGCGCCTGGTCCAGGGTCACGCCGATGCTGACCATCTCCCCCACCCCGGCGGCGGCGGCGCGGTCCAGCACCGCGGGCAGTTCGGTCGGAGTGAAATAGTCGAGATGGCAGTGCGAATCGATCAGCATGGGCGAAGGGTCGTGACCCGGCGGCACCATCACGCCCCCTCCTCCGCGTCCACCAGCCGCGGAAACACCCCCACCGGTGCCGGCAGCACGGTGCCGTCCGCGACCGGCACCGCCAACCCCGCCAGATCCCGCGCCGCCGCCGGCACCCCCAGCTGGTCCAGCATCCGCCCCATCGCGTCGGGCATGAACGGGGTCAGCACCGTCGCCACCCCCCGCAACACGTCGGCCAGCACCCGCAGCACCGCTTCCATCCGTACCGGATCGGTCCGCCGCAGCGCCCAGGGCGCCTGGCGGTCGATATAGGCGTTGGCGGCGCGGATCACCCGCCACACCTCCTCCAGCGCCTCATGGAACACCTGCCGCTCCACTCGCGTCCCCACCGCCTCCGGCAGGGCGGCGGCGGCGGCCAGCAGCGCCGAGTCCTCCTCGGTCGCCGCCCCGCGCGCGGGCAGCCGTCCGCCCAGGTTGCGCGCGATCAGGCTCAGGCTGCGCTGCGCCAGATTCCCCAGCTCGTTCGCCAGCTCGACATTGATCCGCCCCACCAGCGCCGAATGGCTGATCGTGCCGTCATCGCCGAACGGCTTCTGGCGCAGCAGGAAATACCGCACCGGATCGCGCCCGTAGCGCGCCACCAGAGCCCGCGGCTCGATCACGTTGCCCAGCGACTTGCTCATCTTCTCCCCCTCGACGGTCCACCAGCCGTGCGAGGAGATACGCCGCGGCAGCGCCAGCCCGGCCGCCATCAGGAACGCCGGCCAATAGACGGCGTGGAAGCGGATGATGTCCTTGCCCACCACATGCACATCGGCCGGCCAGAACTTCCAGCGCGGCGCCTCCGGGTCCGGAAACCCGCAGGCGGTGACGTAGTTGTTCAGCGCGTCGAGCCACACATACATCACGTGCCCCGGCGCATCCGGCACCGGAATCCCCCAGCTGAAGCTGGTGCGGCTGATGGAAAGATCGTGCAACCCGCCGCGGACGAAGCTCATCACTTCGTTGCGCCGCCCGGCCGGGAGGATGAAATCCGGCTGCGATTCATATAAGTCCAGCAGCTTGTCCTGGAAAGCCGACAAGCGGAAGAAATACGACGGCTCCCGCACCCAGGCCACCGGCGCCCCGGTCGGCGCCAGCTTGCCGCCGTCCGCCGCCGTGGTCAGCTCGGCCTCGTCATAGAACGCCTCGTCGCGGACCGCGTACCACCCCTCGTAATGCGACAGATAGATATGTCCCGCCGCCGCGATCCGTCGCCACAACTCGGCGCAGGAGCGTTTGTGCCGCTCCTCGGTGGTGCGGATGTAATCGTCGTAGGACACCCCCATCCGGTCCGCCATGTCGCGGAAATCGCCCGAGACCCGGTCGGTGAAGCTCTGCGGGTCCATGCCCGCCTCCGCGGCCGCCCTGGCCACCTTCTGCCCGTGCTCGTCGGTGCCGGTGAGGAAGAACACCTCCCGTC
>DAHWNE010000077.1 GCA_027340195.1 Acetobacteraceae bacterium
CGGCGGCCGGGCGCAGCACCTGGTCCAGCAAGGCGGCCTCCGTCCACGGGCCCGGCGTTTCCGCCAGCGCCGGGCCGGGTGGGGCGCGGCAGACGACATATTGCGCCCGGGTCCCCGGCGCCGGGCCGGGCGCGGTGGTAAGGCCGAGCGGCAGCAGCAGCGATTCGATCGGCTTACCGGGCAGGTCCGCCAGCGGGCGGGCGCGGGGGGCGAGACCCGGCGGTACCGCGAGCGCCATCAGCCCGGGGCCGGTGGCGCGCCGGTCGGTGGCGGCGCAGGCGGGTAGGCCGCCGCCCGCGCCCGGCAGCGGGCGCGCGGGATCGACGGTGATGGCGTCGGGCAGGGCGGTCATGGCCCGGGGTATGGGGGGAAAAGGTTGCTGAAACGGCAACGCTCGGTGCGTGTGATCGGCTGCCGGTTTCCGCCGACCCCGCTACACTGCGCGCACCCACCGCCAGAGGAGATCTCGCGTGAACGTGCCGCGGCTCGACATCCGTTTCGGCCAGGGCGGCAACGAGCAGACCCATCTCGGCCCCGGCTGGTCCGGCCCCGAAGCCGGCTATCGCTGGGCCGAGGGCACGGAGAGCGAGTTCTGGCTGGAAAACCCCGGCGATGCGACGGACTGGGGGCTGGAACTCACGCTCAACCCGTATGTCCACCCGCCGGCGCTGGCGGCGCAGCGGCTGGAGGTGCTGGCGCGGGGCAACCGGATCGGCACCGCCGCCTTCGGCGATGTCCGCACTCTGGTTTTCCGCATCCCCGCGGCGATCCTGGCCAGCCCGGGGCCGGTGCGGATCCAGTTCCGCCATCCCGACGCCACCCCGCCCACCGCGTTCGGCCACCCCGACGATTCCCGCCCCCTGGGGTTCTGTTTTCGCGGCCTGCGGCTGATGAAGCTGCCTCCCGCCGGACCGCAGCGTCTGCTGCCGGTGGGCGAGCCGGTGCGCCCGGAGGACCTCGCCCGACTGACCGGCCTGACCGCGGAGCGCTTCCTGCTGCGCTTCGAGAGCCTGGGCGACAATTGCGAGTTCGGTCTGGTGCAGCGCCGCTGTGGGGCGGAGCCGCTCGGCCTGCTGCGCTGGGCGGCGATCAGCGCCGTGGAGGTGGTGCGCGGGCTGAATGATGGGTTCGCCGGAATTGGCGAGCCGGCCAACATGAGCATCCGCATCGAGGGCGGCTCGCACCCGGAATACCTGATCCACGATCGCGCCTACGCGCTGACCTTCCACACCTTCCTCAGCCCCTCCGACATAGCGGAATCAGAGCTGATCCCGCGCCAAGCCAGCCGCCTGCGCTTCCTGCGCCGCAAGCTGCTCGAGGATCTGGCCGAGGGCGCCAAAATCTTCGTCATCAAGCGCAACGACGGGCTGACCGAGGCGGAACTGCTGGCGGTGCTGGCGGCGCTGCGCCGCCATCATCCCGCGGCCCGGCTGCTGGGCGTGCTGCCAGCCGGGGCGGACCGTCCGCCCGGCACCGTGCGGGTCACGCCGGAAGGGCTGATTTGCGGATATATCGAGCGCTTCGCCCCGCCCGGGGCGGCGCAGGATTTCGTGCTCGAAACCTGGCTCGCGCTTTGCGTCAACGCGGCGCGGCTGGCGGATGGCGGCTGAGGCCTATTTCCCCTTCGCCGCCACCACCGCGATCAGATCGCCCACGCAGCGCAGCCCGTCCAGATCGCGGGTGGAAAAGCGCATCCCCCAGCGCTCCTCGGTCGCCATGATGATCTCGATCTGCTTGAAACTGTCCCATCCCGGCACGTCCTTCGCGGTCAGGGCCGGGGTGAGGGCGATCTCGCGGCCGAACACCTCGGCGAAAATCTCGGACAGGCCGGCGGTGATCTCGGTCTCGGTCGGCATCGCGGGCTACCCTTCCACAACTTCGATGAATGTCTCGGCCGGCTGGAAGCCCGCCAGTTCCAGCACCGCGCGGCTGCCGCCGTCCGGCGTCTCCCCCACCATCGTGAAGCCCAGCTTCGCGTAATGGTCCTTCACCATACCGTTCTTCTTGGTCGGCACATAGCGCCCCACCAGCCGCTTCGCCCCCCGCGCCGCCGCGCGCGCCGCCAGCAGATTGAGCGTGGTCGGCTCCACCTGCCGGCCCAGCACCCGGCACGACATCAGCCACGTATCGATATCGCAATCCCCCTCGGCGTCCACCCGCCCGATCACGATCGCGATCACCCCGTTGTCGCCGAACCGGTCCAGCAGCCGCAGCTGCAAGCCGAACGCGGCCGGGTCGGCCATCACCGCGCGCACGTCTTCCTCGGTATAGCGCCGCGTGGTCAGGTTGAACTGGTTCGATTTGTTGATGAGCTGCACGATCCTCGCCATCCCCACGGCGTCGAACCCGCGCCAGACCAGCCGCATCTCGAGCCCGCGCAGGTAGCCGGCCAGATCGGTGGTCTGCTCGCGCAGCGCCTCCCGCGCGCGATTGCCGGCATAGAGCGCGGTCCGCTCGCGGTCTTCCTCGGTGATGCTGAGCGTCTCGAAATACCCGCCGGAGACCAGGGCGGCGATCGACTGCTCGGGGTCGTCCGACGTCTCCGGCACCGCCACCATCGGCAGTTCCCGGCGCACCAAGTCGCGTTCCATCGGATTGTCGTCAAGAAACACCAGCGAATCGAGACCGATGTTGAGCTCCTGCGCGATGCGCCGCAGGTTGTCCGGCTTCGGCCCCCAGTTGGCGACGAAGCAGGCGATATCCCCCTCCCGCAGCACCATGTCGGGGTGGCGGGCGAACGGCTCGCGCGCCACCGCCTCGTCGTTCTTGGAGCAGACCGCCAGGATCACCCCGCGCCCGGCCAGCCCGCGGGCGTAACGCTGCAGCGCCACATAGGCCTCCCCGCCGGCCGATCCCTGGCCGAGCACGATCCCCTCCATCCCGTCATCCCCGATCACCCCGCCCCACAGCGTGTTGTCGAGGTCCAGCACCAGGCATTTGGCGCTGCGCCCGCGGATGGCGCCCAGCAGCCGCCCCACCAGCTCCCCATAGGCGGGTGCGGCGGCCGGCGCGATCTCCTGCTTGGCGAGGTGCCAATAGGTGGGGTTGTACCAGGCGCCGAGCCCGGCCAGCGCCGCCTCGGCGTCCAGCGCCAGGACATGCGCGCCCTCGGCATCGGCGCGGGCGCGGAGTGCGGCGTTGAAGGCGGCCAGGAACGCGGCCGGAGACTCGGCCAGCCGGTGCTCGTTCGCGCCCAGCAGCGGCGGCGCCACCGGCAGCGCGGCCTGCTGGATCACCACCGCGCCCAGCGCGCGGGCGCGCGCCCACAGCGCGGCCAGCCGGTCCAGCAGGGCGGCGACGCTGCCGCCGCCCGCCGCCTCCTGCGCCAGATGGTGCGCGTCCAGCGCGAACAGCGCCACCTGCGGGGCGAATTCCGCCAGCGCCGGGTCCGGGCCTTCCAGCGCGGCCTGGTATTGCCCGTAATCCGGGGACCACAGCGCCAGCGGGATGCCGCGGCGCAGCGCGGCCACGCGCAGGCCGGGCGCCAGGTGCTCGGTGGTGGCCGAGCCGAGCAGGGCGAGGCGGAGCGGCGCGGCGGCGGCGAACGCCGGCGGGGTGGGGAAGCGGGCAATGAGCGCCGCGTCCAGCGCATTGGTCTGCAACGGGGAGAGGGCGTGGGCGGCGAGCGCTGCCAGACCCTCCCACGCCGTGCGCGGGTCGGGCGGCAGCGCGGCGAGGCGGGCGCGGAAATCGGGCGGCGGCGGCGGGAGATGGCGCATGGCGGGCTCGGGACGGTGGGGCGCAGCATGCCCAAGCCGGCGACCGGCGCCAAGTGACAATGCTGACGCGACCACCGGGGTGCGCTAGAGTGCCCGTGTTTTACGGAAGCGGCCGATGCTGGACGGACATATCGACGTCGCGGAGCACTATTGCGTCAGCGGATGGGTCTCGGACCCCGCCGACCCGGCGCGTCGGGTGACGCTGCAGGTACTGGTGGATGGCGCCGTGGACGGCACGCTGCTGGCCG
>DAHWNE010000302.1 GCA_027340195.1 Acetobacteraceae bacterium
GAAGCGCCGCCCGATCGCCTGGGCGGGGAAGCTTGCCGCACTGCGCGCCGCCCAGCCGTCGGTGGCGACCGGACGGCGGGTGATGGTGGGGCTGACGCCGCTCAGCGCCCCGGCCAGCGTCAGGGCGGCCATCATCGGCCCGGGGTCGGCATCGGCCGCGCGCACCGCTTCCAGCCGCCAGTTCGCGTCGGTCTCCTCGCCGAACAGGCCGAGGCTGCGGCAATGCGGCGCCAGCGCCGCCTCGAACAGCGCGACCGCGGCGGCGGGCACGTCGAGGGAGACGGTTTCCAGCGGAACGGGGCGGGCGCGCATCGAAACCGCCGGGTCAGCCGTGCGAGAGGGTCTTCACCTTGCGTTCCAGGCTGGCCATCAGCGCGGGCGCGCCGCCCTTCTCCAGCAGCTGGCTGAAATCGGAACGCTGCACCGCGACCCGGCTGATCGAGCCGTCGGCCAGCACATCGACCGCCTTCCAGGAGGTCCCGGTCATGCGCATCACGTAGTCGATCTGATGCGCCTTGCCGGACCGCGAGACGATCTTGGTCAGCACCACCTGCGCCCCGCCGGGAACCGGACGTGGGGTCGGGGTCAGGTCGAAATGCTGACCGTCGAAACTATCGAAATTATCGACATAGGACGCGACGGTGTAGCGGCGGAACACATCGAGCAGCGCCTGGCGCTGGGCCGGCGTCATCCGCTCCCACGCGGGCCCGACCGAAACCCGCAGGATCTGGCGCAGGTCGAACGCGGCATCCACCGCCGGCGTCAGCATGGCGGCGCGCTGGCTGAACGGGACCGCCTTGCCCGCCCGCATCACGCGCAGCAGCTCTGCGTTCAATGCGCGGATCGGCGCGGTGACCTGGGCCGGATCGGCCGGCGCATCGGCGACAGCCGGGGCCGCGGCGGCCATGAACGGCACCGCGGCGAGCCAGGTCAGACCCTGGCGGCGAGAGAGTGATCGAGACAACATCGGGCATCCTTCGCGCGACCGCGCCCGCCGCGCCTGGACGCGACAGGGTCGGCGACGTAAATGGTCCAGGGTGACGGCGCCCGCAATATAGGACGCGCGGCCCGCCGATGCATCCCGTCCGGGAGGGACGATCTGGCGACATTGTAACGAGTTGTAAGGGGTGCCACCCACATGCACTCCGGCAACCCTATGTAGTGAGACGCTTTGGTCCAGCCGTTCCCGGAGACCGATGTGACGAACGCCCTGCTGCGCCTTGCCGACCGCCTTGCCGACCGCGCCGGCCTGCTCGACCGCGGCTTCCCGGCCGACCGCCTGCTCGCCCGCGCCGGGCTGGCGGAGGAATCCGCGTTGCGTGAGGCGCTGCGTCGCCTGCTCGACGCCTGCGCAAGCGAGGCGGCGCTCAGCATCGTCGGGCGGGTGGCCACGCATTGGGACGTGCGCCGCCTGCTCGGCAATCTCGCGCGGTTCGCGGCCGAGGAAGCCCGCGATCCCGCGATCCTCGCCGAACGCGTCGCCGCGCCGGGGTTCATAACCGGCCTGCCCCGCAGCGGCACCAGCTTCCTGCACCGGCTGCTGCTGGAAGACCCTGATAACCATGCGCCGCTGGTGTGGCAGACCATCGCCCCCTATCCGCGCCCAGGCCGGCCGGACCGGCGCATCGAGGCGGTGGGGCGGCAACTGGCCGCGTTCGCCCGGCTGGCTCCCGAGTTTCCCGGGCTGCATCCGCTCACTGCCACCTCGCCCCAGGAATGTTCCGAGATCGGCGCGCATGTGTTCCGCAGCCTGCGCTTCGATACCACCTACCATGTGCCGTCGTACCGGGCCTGGCTCGACGCCGGGGCGCAGCTGCCGGCGTATCGGTTTGAGCGGCGGTTCCTCCAGCACCTGCAGCACCAGCGTCCCGCCGGCCAGGCGCCCGGCCGCTGGGTGTTGAAATGTCCCGATCACGTGTTCGCCCTGGCCGAGCTGCGCGCCGCGTTCCCGGACGCGCGGCTGGTGTTCGTCCATCGCGATCCGGTGAGCGTGGTGCTGTCGGTGGCCCGGCTGACGGAGGTACTGCGCCGCCCGTTCACCCGCCGGATCGACCGGCTGGCGATCGGCAGGCACGAGGCGGCGCGCTGGCACGACGGGGCGGAGCGGATGATCCGCGCCGCCACCGACCCGCGCATCTGCCACGTCCATTACCAGGCGCTGACCGCCGATCCGCTGGGCGCGGTGCGGCAGGTGTACCGGCATTTCGGCCTGCCCTTGCCGGCCCCGGCCGAGGCCGCCATCGCCCGCCTGAGCGCGCGCGAACCCAACGGCGGCTACGCGCACGAGGCGTATCGCTTCGCCGATTACGGGCTGGACCCGGCCGCCGAGCGCGCGCGCTTCGCCGCCTATACCCGGTTCTTCGACATCGCCACCGAGGACGGGCCGCCGCGGCGGGTGGCGCCGGCGCTGCCGCGCGCGGCCTGACCGCGCTTCGGCTCCGCCGCGAGAGCCGCTATAGGGCCGCCATGCGTCGTGGGCTCACCCTCCTGGTGCTGCTGCTGGCCGGCGTCCTCGCGGGGCCGGCCCTGGCGGCGTCCGGCGCCGTAACGCCCCACGCGCGGGTGCGGCTGCTGGCCGATGTCGCCGCGGTCGCGCCCGGGCATCCCTTTACCCTGGGGCTGCGATTCCGGCTGCAACCGGGATGGCACATCTATTGGCGGAACCCGGGCGCGGCCGGTGAGCAGCCGTCCTGGAAGCCCGCGCTGCCCGCGGGCA
>DAHWNE010000306.1 GCA_027340195.1 Acetobacteraceae bacterium
CCGCCCCGGCGGCGAGCGCGGGCAGGGCGGTGATGCGCAAGACCATCGGCCGCAGCACCAGCAGCAGGGCGAGCAGGCCGATCAGGCCGATGACGGCGCTTTCTGCCAGCCGCATCAGATCGGCCTTGTCCGGTCGGATCGCGGCCAGCCAGCTCCGCGGTTTCGCCGGAGCTCCGGTACCCGCGGGGCGCAGGAACGGCATCGCGACCACCTGGACGCTGTCGCCGCGCTTGGCGTCGAAACCGATCGCGGTCTTCACCAGCGCGGTGATCCGCGCCAGCGCCGCCGGGGTTTTGACGCGGGCGGAGTCCACCATCACCGCCAGGCTGATGCGGGTGATCCTCGGCTGGTCGTGGATCAGCGTGCGGACGGTCTTGCTGATCTCGTAATTGGTGGTGCTGTGGCGGGTCTTGCTGCTGCGCGCGAGGTTGGCCTTGGCCGCCGGCGCGTTGGGCAGGTTGTTGGACACCGAGACCGGCGGCGTCGGGCGCATCGACTGGGTGGTGGTGGTGGAGCGCTGCGTGCTGAGCGCCACCTGGCCGTTGGGGTCGAAGGTCTCGGCGGTTTCGTGGACCTGGTCGAAATTCATCCGCACCGTGGCCTCGGCGCGGACGTGGCCGCGCCCCAGGCTGCGCGCCAGCATCCGTTCCACCGCGCGCGCCAGGCGAAGCTCGGTGGCGCGGCGGATGCCCTGGTCGGTGCGTACCCGCCCGGCGATGCCGGTGGGGGCGCCGGCGCGGGCCAGCACTTCGCCGCGGGAATCGACGATGGCGATGTCGCGAGGCTTGAGGCCGGGCACCGCGGCGGCGACCAGGTTGAGGATCGCCTGCACCGTCTCCCGGTCGGCGCTGGCGGCCGGGGTCAGGGTGAGCAGCACGCTGGCCTGCGCGGGGCGGGCGGCGCGAGCGAACGGGGCGCGGCGCGGCAGCACCAGGTGGACCCTGGCCGCGCGCACCCCCTGGATGGCGCGGATGGTGCGCGCCAACTCGCCTTCCAGGGCGCGGGTCTCGTCGATGCGTTCCTGGAACGGGGTCATGCCGAGCATGTCGGCGTGATCGAAGATGCCGTAGCCGATGTTCCCACCCGAGGGCAGCCCCTGGCGGGCCAGCAGCACCCGCGCCGCCGGCACCTGCCCGGCCGGGACCAGGATCTCGGTGCCGCCGGCGGCCAGCCGGTAGGGGATATGCGCGCGCGCCAGCGCTTCCGTCATCTGCCCGGAATCGCGCAGCGCGAGGTCTCCATAGAGCAGCGCCATCCGCGCCGAGCCGCCGGAGAGCGCGAGCAGCGCGAGCAAGGCGAGGGTGGCGAGGCCGACCGCGGCCAGCGCGCCGAGCCGCGCCGGACCGAGAGCCTTGAGCCCTTCGAGCAGCGGTTTCATCGGCTTGGGGCGATCACGGCGGGGGGAACCTGGTGGCCGGAGGAAAGGGGCCCGCAGTCTGGCCGCCGGCGGTGAACGCGGGGTTAATCACCCGGCACGTCGTGCCGGGCGCGGGGCGCGCGGTTTGACAGGGGCGGAGGGCGGCTTGTAGAAGCCGCGGCTCATGGCCGGGAACGTGGACGGGTCTTCGGGATCCGCGCCCGCCGCGCTCGCGCGCGGCCTACCGGTGCAACAACAGGCCAGCGAAAGGGCAACGCGCCGATGACCAAGCGCGCCGAGAGCAAGTACAAGATCAACCGCCGTCTGGGCGCCAATCTGTGGGGCCGGGCGAAATCGCCGGTGAACAAGCGGGATTACGGCCCCGGCCAGCACGGGCAGCGGCGCAAGAAGCCGACCGATTTCGGCACCCAGCTGATGGCCAAGCAGAAGCTGAAGGGCTACTACGGCAACATCAGCGAGAAGCAGTTCCGCAAATATTACGAGGAAGCGGTGCGCCGGAAGGGCGACACCTCGGAGAACCTGATCGAGCTGCTGGAACGGCGGCTGGACGCGGTGATCTACCGGATGAAATTCGCCGTCACCCCGTTCGCCGCGCGGCAGTTCGTCTCCCACGGCCATGTGCTGGTGAACGGGAAGCGGGTGAATATTCCCTCCTTCCTGGTGCGCGATAACGACAGCATCGAGGTGAAGGACCGCTCCAAGCAGCTGGCGGCGGTGCTGGACGCGACGCAGAGCACGGAGCGCGACGTGCCGGAGTATCTGGAAGTGGATCACCGGGCGATGAAGGGCCGGTTCGCGCGCGCGCCGAAGCTGTCGGACGTGCCCTATCCGGTGCAGATGGAACCGAACCTGGTGGTGGAGTTCTACTCGCGCTGAGCCTGGCTTGAACGCCGCCTCCCGAGCGCGCAGACTGCGCGCGGAAACAGCGGAGGCGGCGTGCCATGGCGGCGATCGAGCTCTGGACCTGGAACACCCCCAACGGGCGCAAGATCAGCGTTGCGCTGGAGGAGATGGGGCTGGCCTATACGGTCCGCCCGGTGAACATTTCCAAGGGCGAGCAGTTCAACCCCGAGTTCCTGAAGATCAGCCCGAACAACCGCATTCCGGCGATCGTCGATCCCGACGGGCCGGGGGGCGAGCCGATCAGCGTGTTCGAATCCGGGGCGATTCTGCTGTATCTGGGGATGAAGACCGGGCAGTTCTGGCCGCAGGACCGGCGCGCGCAGGTGCCGGTGCTTGAATGGCTGATGTGGCAGATGGGCGGGTTCGGCCCGATGCCGGGGCAGGTGCATCATTTCCTGCAGGTGGAGAACGAGGCGGACCGGCGCTACGGGCTGGAGCGCTACATGAAGGAGACGCGGCGCCTTTACGGCGTTCTGGACAAGCGGCTGGGGCTGGTGGAGTACGTGGCGCGCGAGGTTTCGATCGCGGATTTCGCCATCCTGGGCTGGGCGTGGCGGCATGAGCGGCACCAGGTGGATCTGGCGGAGTTTCCGAACGTGCGGCGGTGGTATGAGGCGATGATGGCGCGGCCGGGGACGAAGCGGGGGTTTGAGGTGGCGCTGAGTTAGGGGCGGGTTCCCCCTCGGTCTGTCGAGGCCCCTCGTCTTGCCCCCAATGGTCGGGGGCGGTCGATGTACCACGCCCATGTCATCGGGGCAGGAACAGTGGCTGCCTATTCAAGAGCTGCCTGGTCATTTTCGTATTACGCGTCGAACAGCGGCCGCCTGGTATCGAGTCATGTTTCGCGCGCCGCCGCCCGCCAACCCGGCGCACAGACCAACCGGCCTTATGGCCGGAAGAGTCGGCCATAAGGCCGGCCAACATACGCGCACAAGATTACTTTGCCTCAGGGGCGTTGCCTTCGAATCTCCGGGATATTTCAACAAGGGAAACTTTCTGCTGAAAACAGCC
>DAHWNE010000085.1 GCA_027340195.1 Acetobacteraceae bacterium
TGTAGCCGCCATAGGGGGTGAAGTAATGCTCGACCGTGCGGACATGGGTGTATCCGTAACGGTCGCACAGCGAGACCAGACGCATCGCCTCCGCCCAGTAGGTCTGGGCGGATTTCTCGGTGGGGCCGACATCGGGAAAGAACTGGATTCCCACTTGCATGACGCTTCCCCCTGGTGGCGTTCCGTCAGGCCGCCTTGGCCATGCCGCGCAGCACGTATTGCAGGATGCCGCCGTGGCGGTAGTCCTCCACCTCATCGGCGGTATCGATCCGGCACAGCACCGGCACCGTATCGGTGGCGCCGTTCGCGCGGTGGACCACCAGCTGCAAGGTGATGCGCGGCGACAGCGCGTCGAGGCCGGCGATGTCGATCGTCTCGTCACCGGTCAGACCCAGCCGCTTGCGGTCCATCCCCTCGGCGAAGGTCAGCGGCAGCACGCCCATGCCCACCAGGTTGGAGCGATGGATGCGCTCGAAGCTCTCCACGATGACGGCACGAATGCCGAGCAGCATGGTCCCCTTCGCGGCCCAGTCGCGCGAGGAGCCGGTGCCGTATTCCTTGCCGGCGAACAGCACCAGCGGCACCCCCTCCGCCTTGTAGCGCATCGCCGCGTCGTAGATCGGCATCTGCTCGCCGGACGGCAGGTGTTTGGTCATGCCGCCTTCCACGCCAGGGACCATCTCGTTACGGATACGAATGTTGGCGAAGGTGCCGCGCATCATCACTTCGTGGTTGCCACGGCGGGAGCCGTAGCTGTTGAAATCCTTCTGCTGGACCTGCCGTTCCAGCAGGTACTCGCCGGCCGGCGAGACCTTGCGGATCGACCCCGCCGGGCTGATGTGGTCGGTGGTGATGGAATCGCCCAGCAGCGCCAGCACCCGCGCGCCCTTGATATCGACGATCGGCGCCGGCTCCATCGTGATGCCCTCGAAATAGGGCGGGTTCTTCACGTAAGTCGATCCGTCCGACCAGCGGTAGGTTTCGGTGGGTTCCACCTGCACCGCCTGCCACTGCTTCGGTCCCTTGAACACCTCGCCGTAGCGGGCCAGGAACTGCTCGCGCGAGAGCGAGGCGCGCACCGTTTCGGCGATTTCGGCGTTGGTGGGCCAGACGTCGCGCAGATAGACCGGCTTGCCGTCCGAGCCGGTGCCCAGCGGCGCGGTGGTGATATCCTCGCTCATCTTCCCCAGCAGCGCATAGGCCACCACCAGCGGCGGCGAGGCCAGGTAGTTCGCGCGCACGTTCGGGTGCACGCGGCCCTCGAAATTGCGGTTGCCGGACAGCACAGCGGCAGCGACCAGCCGGTTATCCTCGATCGCATCGACGATTGCGTCTTCCAGCGGGCCGGAATTGCCGATGCAGGTGGTGCAGCCGTAGCCCACCAGATTGAACCCGATCGCGTCGAGATCCGCCTGCAAGCCCGATTTCTCCAAATACTCGCTGACCACCTGCGACCCCGGCGCCAGCGAGGTCTTCACCCACGGCTTCGGCGTCAGCCCCTTGGCCCGCGCCTTGCGCGCGACTAGCCCCGCGGCCACCAGCACCGAGGGGTTGGAGGTGTTGGTGCAGGAGGTGATCGCCGCCAGCACCACGTCCCCATGCGTGAGCTCATAGTTCTTGCCTGCGACCTTGACCGAGGTGGCGGCTTCGTTGGCCGGAACGCCCAGCCCCTTGGTCAGCTCGGTCTTGAAGGACGCGGCGGCATCCTTCAGCGCTACCCGGTCCTGCGGGCGCTTCGGCCCGGCGATGGAGGGCACCACGGTTCCCAGATCGAGTTCGATCACATCGGTGAACACCGGCTCCGGCGCCCCCGGCTCGTGGAACATCCCCTGCGCGCGCAGATAGGCTTCCACCAGGGCGATCCGGTGCGTGTCGCGGCCGGACAGGCGCAGATAGTCCAGCGCCACCTTGTCCACCGGGAAGAAGCCGCAGGTGGCGCCGTATTCCGGCGCCATGTTGCCGATGGTCGCGCGATCCGCCAGCCCCAGCTGATCCAGACCGGGACCGAAATATTCCACGAATTTCCCGACCACCCCCTTGCGCCGCAGCATCTGCGTCACGGTCAGCACCAGGTCGGTGGCGGTGGCGCCCTCGGGCAGCTTGCCGGTCAGGCGGAAGCCGATCACGTCCGGGATCAGCATCGCGATCGGCTGGCCCAGCATCGCCGCCTCGGCCTCGATCCCGCCCACGCCCCAGCCGAGAATCCCGAGCCCGTTGACCATGGTGGTGTGGCTGTCGGTGCCGTAGAGCGTGTCGGGATAGGCGAAGGTCTCGCTCCCCTGCTCCGCGGTCCAGACGCATTGGCCGAGATATTCCAGGTTCACTTGGTGGCAGATGCCGGTGCCGGGCGGAACAACGCGGAAATCGGAGAAGGCCTCCTGGCCCCAACGCAGGAAGCGGTAGCGCTCGCCGTTGCGCTCGAACTCGATATCCACGTTGCGCGCGAGCGAATCGGGGCGCCCGCTGACATCGACCATCACCGAGTGATCGATCACCAGATCGACCGGGATCAGCGGGTTCACCTTGGCCGGGTCGCCCCCGAGGCGGGTGATGCCGTCACGCATCGCCGCCAGATCCACCACCGCCGGCACGCCGGTGAAATCCTGCATCAGGATGCGCGCCGGGCGGAACGGAACCTCCCGGTCGGAATGGCCCGAAGGCAACCAGCCGGCGATGGCGCGCGCGTCATCCACCTTGTAGCTGGTGCCGTTCTCGAAGCGCAGGATGTTCTCGAGCAGGACTTTCAGGCTGACCGGCAGGCGGGCGATGTCGCCGATCGTCTTCGCCGCCTCCGGCAACGAGAAATATTGGTAGGTCTTGCCGTCCACGGTCAGGCTGCGGCGGGTTTTCAGGCTGTCCTGGCCGATGGCGGTCATGCTGTCTCGTCCCGCTGGGGACGCTCCTTGTCTCGGGGTGTCGCGCGTGGTGTATGGCCGCGGCGCTTCTGGCGCGGGTTTAACCACAGCCCTCACGGCGCGTCCATCGACCGCCCCGAGGGCGGGCGCGAGGCGGGTTCGGGTGCTGCGGGCAGAAGCGATCTCGGCATTTCGGGGCGAGCGGCTGGTGCTGCGCGACGTCTCCTTCGCGCTGGCGCCGGGGCAGGCGCTGCTGCTGACGGGGCCGAACGGATCCGGCAAATCCACCCTGCTGCGGCTTCTGGCCGGGCTGCTGCGCCCGGAGGCCGGGCGGTTGCTGTGGCAGGATGCCGATGCGCTGGCCGACCCGGCCGAGCACGCCACCCGGCTGATCCTGGTCGGCCATCTGGACGCGGTGAAACCGGCGCTGACCGCGGCGGAAAACCTGCGCCTGCCCGGCGGCGACATCGCCGGCGCGCTGGCGGCGCTGGATCTGACCCACCTGGGCGAATTGCCGGCGCGGATGCTCTCGGCGGGGCAGAAGCGGCGGCTGGCGCTGGCCCGGCTGGCGCTGGCCCCGGTGCCGCTATGGCTGCTGGACGAGCCGACGCTGGGGCTGGACGCCGCCTCGGTGGCCCGATTCGGAACCATGCTGGACGCGCACCGGGCGCGGGGGGGTATGGTGATCGCCGCCACCCACCTGCCGCTGCCGCTGCCCGATGCGCACGAACTCCGGCTGACATGAACCGCTTCGGTCGCATCCTGTGGCGCGAGCTGCATCTGGCGCTACGCTATGGTGGCGATACCGTCGCCGCGCTGCTGTTCTTTGTGCTGGCCGGGTTGCTGTTCCCGCTGGCGATCGGTCCGGAACCGAAACTCCTGGGCACCGTCGCGCCGGGCGTGGTCTGGGTTGCGGCACTGCTGGCCGCGCTGTTGCCGCTGGACCGGTTGTTCGGCGCGGATTTCGAGGACGGATCGCTCGACCTGCTGCTGCTGTCCGGACTGCCCGCCTTCGCGGTGGCCGGGGCCAAGGCGCTGGCGCATTGGCTGACCACCGGGCTGCCGCTGCTGCTGATCGCGGGGCCACTGGCGATCATGCTGCGGATGCCGGACGCGGCGCTACCCGCGCTGCTGGCGGGGCTTCTGCCCGGCACCCTGCTGCTGTCCCTGCTGGGCAGCACCGCCGCCGCGGTAGTGCTGGGGGCGCGACGCGGCGGGGTGTTGCTGCCACTGCTGGTGCTGCCGCTGGCGGTGCCGGTGCTGATCTTCGGCGCCGCCGCGCCGGCCGCCGCGGCACTGGGTGAGACCGCACGCCCGGAACTGCTGCTGCTGGGTGCGCTGCTGGCGGCTTCCCTGCCCCTATGCCCCATCGCCGCTGGGGCGGCGCTTCGGGGGGCGGTGGGGTGAAGGAAGGCCAGGGGGGCTTTGCCCCCCTGGACCCCCCACCAGGGGGATG
>DAHWNE010000314.1 GCA_027340195.1 Acetobacteraceae bacterium
ATGCAAAGGCTGTTTCTGTTCGGTCTTGTTTCGCGCGCCGCCGCCCGTCGGCCCGCAAGGCGGACCGAGCGGCCGGGGTTCACCCGCATCCTGGGGTCACCCAAGCCGCAAGCGGATTCGGTTCAGCCCTCCGCCTCGGCCGGATAGGCTGGGGCGGGGGAGAACGCCACCTCCAGCACCCCGCCCGCCACCGGCAGCCGCCCGGCCCCGTCGGTCCAGCGCCAGGGGGTGGCACCGTCATGCTCCGCCGGCCACCAGCCGCGCGTCAGGCGCGGATCGTCGGCGGCGATGGACTCCGCCCGCGCGCCGTGCCGCCAGCGGAGTTCGCGCACCCGCACGCCGAGGCGCCGCCGGTCCTCGCGCCAGGGTGCCAGCGTCGCCGGCACCACCCGCCGCGAGACCAGCCAGCCCGGCCCCGCCGCCGGCAGCGCGAACACCGCGTGCTCCGCCCCCAGCGCCAGCGGCGCGACCCGGCGCCCGTTCACCCGCAGCGCGAGGGCGGGCGCGGCGGTCACCGCCGGGGTCGGCACCGGCAGGCCCAGCGCCGCCGAGCGCGCCGCCAGCCGCGCCCAGACCGGCGCCACCGCCGCCGGGGCAACCGCGAGCGGCAGGCAGGACGCCTGCTCCCGCCGCGCCTGCGCGCGCGGGCCGCCGGTATCGAGGAAGCTCTCCGCTTCCAGCCCCTCGGCCAACAGCAGGTCGTGCCGGTCCAGTTCCAGATGCAGATAGCTGACGCGGCGGATCGCGCGGTCGAAGGCGATGCTGGCGCCGTTGACCAGCAGGCGGATGGGGATCAGCGCGCCCGACACCGCCACCGCATGCTCGGGGGACAGCCACAGGGCGCGGGCCGGGGCGCCGGGGGCGAAGGCATGGGGGGCGATGCGCACCGGCATCACCTCGGGGTGGCGGCGGCAGTCCGCCCGCCAGCTTCGGATGCGGCGGATCGGCGCCAGCCTGCCCGCGCGGGTGCGGACCAGGGCGCCCACCCGGAGCGACTCCACCGGCGCCTCGCCATCGGCGGTGGCGATGCGCGTGCCGGCCGCGAAGCAGTTGCCGGCGGCGGCGGTGAGGCCGCTGGTGGAGAGGGTCCAGCCCAGCACGTTCATCACCTGCAGGTCGGTGGCGCTGACCGTCTCCGCGCTGCCGGCGGAGCTGTAGCCGAAGGCATCCCCGGAGATGGTGGAGGACCAGTCCCCGGCGTCTCCGCCGGTGATGAACGGGTCGTTGAACGGCAACGCCAGGCTCTGGCCGTTGGTGGAGAACGAGCCGGAGCCGGATGACGGGGTCAGTGTGCTGGTCCCGCTGTAGCGGAACAGGTCGAGCGGAGTGTAGATGCCGGAGCCGAACAAGGTGCCGAGGCTGCCCACCCGGCCCATCACCTCGGATATTTCGTGCTCGATGGCGCCGATCGCGTCGTATTGCCCGGCGATGGCCCGCACGCCGGTGGTGCCGAAGTTCCAGTTGGACAGGGCGGCGAGGCCGATCGACCCGTCGGGCGTGGTGCCGCCGCGGAACAGTGTGACGCCCAGCGCCTTCTCCTCGGCCTGGGACACGTAGAATGTTCCATTGCCGGTGGGGTTGCTCCCCGGAAGCGCCTTGCTGGCCTGCGTCTGATAGGAAGACCCGCCGGCCGAATAGGCGGTGGTCAGGTCCGATCGCAGGGTTTGGTAACTCAGATCATTCCCGGTGCTGGTGCTCGCCGCCACCGCGTTGCTGGGGATGCTCTGTCCCCCGACCTCCCCCCAGCCGACATCGATGGTCAGGGTGACGTTGTTGGTGAACATGCTCTCCATGAACGAGACCGCGCTGTTCACCGCCGCCTGCAACCCCGATTGCTCGGCCGCGGTGGCGCTCGAGACCGAGGAATCGTAGCTGACGTTGATGACCAGCCCGCCGCGGGAGGAGGCCGTGGTGGCCGCGCTCGGCGCCGACATCGTCGCAACCGGCGCGGAGTCGGTGGCGGTGCCGATGGCCGCCTGTTCCACGGACAGTGTTTCCGGCCTGGCGAAGAGCGGCGGCGCCTCGGTCATCCAGGGGACGCCAATCGCGGTGTAGGCCTCCGCGATGCCGCCATCCAGTGCGGCGAACGGGTCGAACATCCCGGTGGCTGCCCCCGGGTGATGGCGCGGATGGTCGGTCATGGAGTCTCATGCTTATGTGTCGGGGGAGGAGATACAGCCGGCTACCGACGCCGATGCAACGAAAATTTGCGGCCGGCGATGGCCTATACCGCCAGCCCGCGCACGAACGCCGCCTTGGCCGCCGCCGCCTCGGCCAGGAACCCCAGATCGGTCCCGGTCGAGACATAGCGCGCCCCCGCGGCAACGAAGCGGGCCACCAGATCGGGCCGGCCGGCGAGCCCGCCGACGCCCACGAACTTGCCCGCCGCCCGCGCCGCCGCGATCGCCCGGTCGAAGGCCGCCGCCACCCAGGGATGGTCGTATTGTCCCGTGATCCCGAGCTCGGCGCAGAGATCGTTGGTGCCGATCATCATCAGCTCCACCCCATCGACGGCGGCGATCGCCTCCACCGCCTCCAGCGCCGCCACGGTTTCGATCATCACCGCGACGAAGGTGGCGGCGTCGAGCGCCGCGTTGGCCTCGGCCGGCGGCACCGGGCGGAAGCCGAATTGCGGCATCGCCCCGGCGGCGCCGCGTTCACCGCGCGGGGGGAAGCGGCAGAGCCGCACCACCGCCTCGGCATCGGCCGCCGATTGCACATGCGGGGCGATCACCCCGAGCGCGCCGCCGTCGAGCATCCGCCCCACCAGCCCCGGCGATCCCGCCGGCACCCGCACCAGCGGGGTGACGCCGGCATCCAGCGCCGCCTGGCAGATCTGGCAGGCGGTATC
>DAHWNE010000316.1 GCA_027340195.1 Acetobacteraceae bacterium
AACTGCCGGATCATTCCAACTATTCCTTCCGCGCCATGGCGCAGGATCAGGTGGAGGTGATGGCGGCGCTGGGCTTCCGCCAGTTCTTCGTCGCGGGGCATGACCGCGGGGCGCGCACGGTGCACCGGATGTGCCTCGATCACCCGGACAAGGTGCTGCGGGCGGCGGTGCTGGACATCGTGCCGACGCTGGATATGTGGGCGGCGATGGACAAGCAGGGGGCGCTGGACGGCTGGCACTGGCCGTTCATGGCCCAGCCGTCCGATTTCCCCGAGCGGATGATGGGCGCGGTGCCGGCGGATTGGTACATGCGCAAGAAGCTGCTGAAGCTGACCGCCGATCTGGGGCATATCCCGCCCGAGGTGTGGGCCGAATATGTGCGCTGCTTCAACGAGAAGACCATCCGCGGCTCGTGCGGGGACTATCGCGCCGCCGCCACCATCGATTGCGAGCTGGACACCGCCGATCTGGGCCGGAAGCTGGCGATGCCGCTGCTGGTGCTGTGGGGGACGCGGAGCCGGGTGGGGCGCCGGTTCGCCGACCCGCTGGCGGTGTGGCGGGCGCGGGCGGAGGATGTGCGGGGCGAGGGGCTGGTCTGCGGGCATTACGTGAACGAGGAAGCCGCCGAGCCGGTGCTGGCCTGGTTCCGGCGCTTCTTCGGGGGCTGACGGGCGGCGGTTGCTCTTGCCGGGGAGGCGGGCCGGTGCGAAGGTGCGGGCCGGTCCGTCTCCCGCCCCGAGGGCGGGCAGCGGCTGCGCGTGCCAACCGAGGATATAATGGCGAAAATCAAGGTGAAAACTCCGGTCGTCGAGCTCGACGGCGACGAAATGACCCGGATCATCTGGGGCTTCATCAAGGATCGGCTGATCCTGCCGTATCTGGACATCGACCTCAAGTATTACGACCTCGGCATCGAATACCGCGACCAGACCGACGATCAGGTGACGGTGGATGCGGCCAAGGCGATCGCGCAGTACGGGGTGGGCGTGAAATGCGCCACCATCACCCCCGACGAGGCGCGGGTGAAAGAGTTCAACCTGAAGCGGATGTATCGCAGCCCGAACGGGACCATCCGCAACATCCTGGACGGCACCATCTTCCGCGAGCCGATCATCTGCCGCAACGTGCCCCGCCTGGTGCCGCACTGGACGCAGCCGATCGTGATCGGGCGCCACGCCTACGGCGACATCTATCGCGCCACCGAGATGAAGATTCCCGGCCCCGGCAAGGTGACGCTGACCTACCAGCCGGCCGACGGCTCCCCGGCGACAACGCTGGATGTGCATGATTTCGGCGCCGGCGGCGGGGCGGCGATGGCGATGCACAACACCCGGGTCTCCATCGAGGGATTCGCGCGCGCGTCGTTCAACTATGCGTTGCAGCGGGGGTGGCCACTCTATTTCTCGACCAAGAACACCATTCTCAAGGCGTATGACGGCTATTTCAAGGACATCTTCCAGGACATCTACGAGCGCGAGTTCAAGGCGAAGTTCGACGCCGCGAAGCTGACCTACGAGCACCGGTTGATCGACGACATGGTGGCCTGCGCGCTGAAATGGAACGGCGGCTATGTGTGGGCCTGCAAGAACTACGACGGGGACGTGCAGTCCGACACCGTGGCGCAGGGGTTCGGCTCGCTGGGGCTGATGACCTCGGTGCTGATGTCGCCGGACGGGCATACGGTGGAATCGGAGGCCGCGCACGGCACGGTGACGCGGCACTACCGCCAGCATCAGAAGGGGCAGGAAACCTCGACCAACCCGATCGCCTCGATCTTCGCCTGGACGCGGGGGCTGGCTTATCGCGGGCGGTTCGACAACACGCCGGATGTGACCCATTTCGCCGAGACGCTGGAGAAAGTGTGCGTGGCGACGGTGGAAGCGGGGTTCATGACGAAGGACCTGGCGGTGCTGGTGAGCCCGACCCAGAAGTGGCTGAACACGCAGGATTTCCTGGCGAAGCTGGATGAGAATTTGAAGGCGGCGATGAAGGCCGGCTGAGACGGTGCCTCCCTCGCGTCAGACCGTGCCGACGGTGCGGATCCGGGCGCGGGGGAAAATCTCGGTCTGCGCCAGCACCGGCGTGTTCGGCCGGATGCGGTCCACGATCGCGCGCACATGCTGGCGGATCGCCGCCCCGGTCAGCAGCACCGGCGTCTCTCCGCCGGCCGAGGCGGCCTCGAACACCTGGCGCAGCCGCTGCATGAACTCCTGCAACTGGGTCGGCGCCATCGCCAGCTGACGGTCCTCCGGCGGGCCGATCAGCGCCTCCGCGAATGCCGCCTCCCACGGCGCCGACAAGGTGACCAGCGGGATATACCCGCCGGGCCCGGTGTGGGCATCGCTCAGCTGGCGGGCCAGGCGCGCGCGCACATGCGCCAGGATCGCCCCCAGCGGGCGGGCGGGCCCGGCCTCCTGGATCCCTTCCAGGATGGTGCCCAGATCGCGGATCGACACCCGCTCGGCCAGCAGCCCGGCCAGCACCCGCTGCACCAGCCCCACCGAGGCCTGGGCCGGGATCAGCTCCGC
>DAHWNE010000088.1 GCA_027340195.1 Acetobacteraceae bacterium
TGCCGGTGGCGGTGGTCACCGGGCTGCGCGGCAATCTGCGCCATCGCGAGATCGTCTGCGCCGGGGCCGCCGGTCATTCCGGCGCGGTTCCCCGCTGGCTGCGCCACGATGCCGTGTTCGCCGTCGCTGAGCTGATCGCACGGCTGGACCGGCACTGGCAACAGATGCTGGCGCAGGGCCAGGATCTGGTGGTCACGGTCGGTACCATCGGCACCGACCCGGCCGAGCACGCGATCTCGCGCATCCCCGGGCTGGTGCGGTTCAGCCTGGAGGCGCGCAGCGAAAGCGCCGATACCCTGGCGGCCTTCGATGCCCTGCTGCACGAGGAATGCGCCGCCATCGAATCCGCGAGCGGGGTCGCCTTCCGCTTCGACCGCCGCCGCGACACCGCGCCGGCGCAGATGGATCCGGCGCTGATCGCCAGCTTGCGGGAAACCGCGGCAGCGCTCGGCCTGCCGGGCGAGACCATGCCGAGCGGCGCCGGCCATGACGCGGCGGTGTTTGCCAACCATGGGGTCCCCAGCGCCATGATCTTCGTACGCAACGCGCATGGCAGCCACAACCCGAACGAGGCGATGGCGATGACGGATTTCCTGGACGGCACCCGCCTGCTGCTGGCCGCGCTGGCGCAAGCGGTGCGGCAATGACCGCACGCGGCGCCGCCACCGCCCGCCTGCTGTTCCAGGCGGGCGCGGTGATCCTCTCCCGCGACCGGCCGTTCATCCTGGCCGCCGGCTGGGCCAGCCCGGTCTATGTGGATTGCCGGCGCCTGATCGGCCGCGCCGACTGGGCGCGCGCGATCACCGATCTCGCCGTCGCGGCCATCGCGGAACGTCCCGGCCTCGACCGCTTCGATCTGATCGCCGGCGCCGAGACCGCCGGCATCGCCTTCGCCGCCTGGATCGCCGCCCGACTCGACCGCGGTATGCGCTACGTCCGCAAGCACCCGCTGGGCATCGGCCGGCACGCCCAGGTGGAGGGCGGCGACGTCGCCGGCGCCCGGGTGCTGCTGATCGACGATTTGGCCACCGACGCGGCCAGCAAAGAGGCGTTCGCCCGCGGCCTGCGCGCCGCCGGCGCGGTGGTGACCGACACAATGGTCATCTTCGCCCACGGCACCTTCCCCGGCACAAATGCCCGGCTCGACCGGCTGGGCCTCGCGCTGCACGCCCTCGCCACCTGGCCGGACATGCTGGCGCTGGCGACGGCCGAGCCCGGCTGGCTGACCCCGGAGGAGCGGGCACGGATCGAGGCGTTCCAGGCCGACCCGATCCGCTGGTCCGCCGCCCATGGCGGCCGGGCGGAACCAGGTCGCTGAGGCAAGACCGCACACGCCCGGCCCAAGCTACGCCTCGGCGAAGGGATTGCTGGTGCCGCGCAGCTGCAACCGGATCGGCACTCCCGGCAGGTCGAAACTCTCGCGCAGCCCGTTCACCAGATAGCGCTGGTAATCCTCCGGCAGCTGTTCCGCGCGGGTGCCGAACACCACGAAGGTGGGAGGCCGGGCCTTGGCCTGGGTCACGTAGCGCAGCTTGATCCGCCCCCGCCCGATCATCGGCGGCGGATGGCGTTCCAGCGCGTGTTCGAACCAGCGGTTCAGCGCCGCGGTCGGCAGGCGCCGGTTCCAGACCGCGTGCGCCGCGCGGACCGTCGGCAGCAACCGGCGCATCCCGGCGCCGGTCTCGGCCGACAACGTCACCACCGGCAGTCCCTTCAGCTGCGCGAGCGACACGGACAACCGCTCGCGCACCGCGCGTTCGGTGGCCGCCCGATCCGCCACCGCGTCCCATTTCGTCAGCGCCAGCACCAGCGCGCGACCCTCGCGCGCGACCAGCTGGGCGATCTGCAAATCCTGATCGTGCATCCCCAGCACCGCATCCACCGCCAGCACCACCACCTCGGCCATCTTCAGCGCGTGCAGGGAGGCACCAACGGAGAGCTTCTCAAGCGGCAACTCCACCCGCGCGCGCCGGCGCATCCCGGCGGTGTCCACCAGCTCGATCGGCCCCTCGGCATCGTCAATCCGCACCGCGACGGCATCCCGCGTCAGCCCCGGCTCCGGCCCGGTGATCATCCGCTCCTCGCCCACCAGCCGATTCAGCAGGGTGGATTTCCCCGCGTTGGGCCGGCCGACGATGGCCAGTTTCAGCACCGGGACCGCCTCCTCCGCCTCCGCCTCCACGATCGGCGGCAAACGGTCGGCGATCTCTCCCATCAGCTGCGCGATCCCGTCTCCGTGCTCGGCCGAGATTGCCAGCGGCTCGCCCAGCCCCAGCGCATAGGCCTCCAGCACCGCCGATTGCGCCAGCCTCCCCTCGGTCTTATTCGCCACCAGCAGCACCGGCCGCCCCTGCCGACGCAGCCAGCGCGCGAAATGGGCATCGTCGGGAATGATCCCCTCGCGCGCGTGGATCACGAACACCACCAGATCGGCCCGAGCCACCGAAGCCGCCGCCGCCGCCGAGATGCGCCCGGCCAGGGTCTCCGGTGGCGCCTCCTCGAGCCCCGCGGTATCGGCGAGCAGCACCTGGCGCCCGCGCAGCATCGCCTCCGCTTCCTTGCGGTCGCGCGTGACGCCGGGCGTATCGGCCACGATCGCCCCGCGCCGGCCCACCAGCCGGTTGAACAAGGTGCTCTTGCCCACGTTCGGGCGCCCGGCGATCACCACCAGCGGAAGCGAAGGCATGATCGCTTCAGCGCAGCGCGACCAGCTGCCCGTCGCGCGTGAGCAGCAGCAGCGTCCCGGAGGCCAGCACCGGCTCCACTGGCGCGGCCTGCCCGGGAAGCTTCTGGCGGCCGATGATAGCCCCGGTATAGGGGCTGACCGCCAGCGCCTCGGCGGCGGTACCGGTCACCACCAGCCGGTCGGTGGCCAGCATCGGACCATACCAGGTCAGCGGATCGGATCGGTCCTTCGCGTTGCGCCATTGCGGCAGCTGCGTCGCCCAGGCGACCGTGCCGTCGGCCACCCGGATCGCCGCCAGCACCTGATCCAGCGTGATGACGAAGGCCCAGCCGCCGGCGACCCACGGGCTGTCCTCCCCGGCCACGCCGTGCTCCCACAGCCGCCGGCCGGAGGGCAGGTCGATCCCCACCGCCAGCCCACCCATGCCGATCGCCACCACCGTCCCGCCGGCCACCGCCGGCATCCCGCGGATGGAGGCGATCTCGGGCAGGGATTCCCCGATGGTCGGCGCGATCAGCTGGTCGGTCCACAGCACCACCCCAGTATCGGCGCGCATGGTCGCGATTTCCCCGGAGCCGAACCCCGCCACCACCAACCCATCGGCAACCGCCGGCGCGGGCGCGCCCAGCATTCCGGTCGTCGCGGTGGTGGCGCGATAGGTCCACAGCGGCTTGCCGTGATCGGCGGTCAGCGCCACCAACTCGTCGGCGATGGTGGTGACGAAGACCCGCCCGGCCACGATGGTGGGCGCCGAGCGCGCCGGCGCGCCCAGAGGCGCCCGCCAGCGCAGCGCGCCCCGGGCCGCATCCAGCGCCACCAGTTCGCCGAGCCCGTTGGCGGCGTACACGACCCCGTCGGCGACCCCGATGCCGCCGCCCACATTGGTACCGCGCACGTGCCGCCCGCGCGTCGCCACCCGCCAGCGCGCCACCCCGGTGGCGAGGTCGTGGGCCCGCACGTGGGCCCGCGAATCCATGGTGAACACGACGCCGTTCCAGACCACCGGCGATGCCGTCACCTGCTCGCGATAGTCGCCGCCCGCACCGATATCCGCGCTCCAGACCTGCGTGAGCACCGGGCGGGCGGCCAGTTGCCCCATGTCATGCGCGGGATTGCCCCCCGCCTGAGGCCAATCGGCGTTGGCAACCGGCGGCGGCAGCACCACGCGCGGCGGAGCCGACGGAACCGCGAGCGCATTGCGCGGGGTCAGCACCGGCACCCGGACGCCCGGGATCGGCGGCTTTTCCGCTCCGAACCAATGATGCCACAGCCCGCAGCCGGACAAGGCGAGCGGTGTCGCCAGCACGGCACGACGCGAAATTCGTCGGAGCGCGGTCATCCCGCCACCCCCGCCAGCAGCGCCGCCGCCTGCCGGCGCATCGCCGGCGGCGCCTTGGTATCGCGCACCAGCCCGGTCAGCCGCTTGCGCGCCGCCGCCGTCCGCCCCTGGCGCAGGTCGAGCAGCGCCAGGTCCTGCTCGGCCAGCAGCCGCCACGGCCCGCCCGGCACCGCCAAGGCTTTCAACCGCGCCGCGACGATGCCCGGATCACCGTGGTCCAGCTGGTGGTCGGCCCAGTAGAGCGAGGCCAACCCGCGCAGCGCCGGGTCGGCGTCCGGGTCCGCCGCCACCTGGTCCCAGAGCGCCAGCGCCTGCGGCAGATGGCCGGCCTTGAGCTCCAACCCCGCCGCCTGCATCCGCGCCAGGGTGCGGTAGCCAGCAGGCGCGGTGCGCGCCAGCGAAAGGAACTGCGCCAGCGCCCGCTGATGCGCGAGCTTCCCCACCGGCCCGGTGGTCGCGGCGGCGTTCATCGCCGCGATATACCGCGCCGCTGCCGCCTGGTCCTGCCGCGCCTGCCACCAGCGCCAGCCCTGCCAGCCGGCGACGCCGACCACCGCCAGCAGCGCGGCGCCCAGCAACACGCCGGAATAGCGGGTGAGGAGGCCGCGCAACCGCTCGGCGCGCAGGTCTTCCTCGACCTCGTCGAAAATATCGGGCACGCAAGAGACTCCGGCGCAAAGGGGGAGGCGAAGGGCGGCGGACCATAGCGATGCCGGGACGAGCCGGCAAACCGCCTCTGGCTTCCTGGAACGCCCCGGGTTACAGCGCCGAGAACCGCATCCGGAACCGCCATGCCAGACGAGACGAGCGTCATCGCCCGCCGCGACCGCCGCGCCGGCCGCATCCTGCTCAACCGCCCCGCCGCGCTTAACGCGTTCGACCTGCCGATGATCCGCGCCATCGCCGCGGCGCTGGCCGAGTGGCGCGAGGACCCGACGGTTCACCTCGTCATCATCGAGGGCGCCGGGCCGCGCGCCTTCTGCGCCGGCGGCGACATCCGCGCGCTTCGCCAGCATCAGCTGGATGGGCAGCGCGCGCCGATCGACGCCTTCTTCACCGAGGAATACGCCCTCAACGCCGCCATCGCCGCCTTCCCGAAGCCCTATGTCGCCCTGATCGACGGCATCTGCATGGGCGGCGGTATCGGCGTATCCGTCCATGCCCCGTATCGCGTCGCCACCGAACACGCGCGGTTCGCGATGCCGGAGACCGCGATCGGTTTCTTCCCCGATATCGGCGCCAGCTTCTTCCTGCCCCGCCTGCCCGGCGCGCTCGGCATGTATCTCGGCCTGACCGGCGCCAACGTGACCGGGGCCGAGGCGGTCCATTGCGGCCTCGCCACCCATTACGTCCCGCGCGCAGCGTTGCCGGCGCTGGCCGAGGCACTGACCGCGGACGGGATCGGCGCGCTCGGCCCCGCCGCCGTCACCCCGCCCGTATCGGCGCTGCCGCGCGGCGCGATCGACCGCTGCTTCTCCGCCGGCTCCGTGCCGGCGGTGCTGGAACGCCTGGCGGAGGATGGATCGGCCTGGGCCGCCGAGACGGTGGCGGCAATGCGCCGGGTCTCGCCGTCGGCGCTGTTCTGGACCCACCGGCTGCTGACCGAGGGCGCCGGGCGCG
>DAHWNE010000331.1 GCA_027340195.1 Acetobacteraceae bacterium
GCCTCCACGACCACCAGCGCCGGCGGCGGCGCGAACTCGGTCCGGCTCTGCGCCGCCACCGACGCCCCCACCCCGCCCACGCCGCACTGGATGAACACATGGGTGGGCGGCGGCCCCGCCCATTGCGCCGCCGCCTCCGCCACCATCAGCCGGTAGCCCTGCATGATCGCGCGCGGCACCTCGGTATAGCCGGGCCAGGAGGTGTCGGAGATCACCAGCCACCCCTCGGCGGCGGCGGTGGCGGCGCAGGCCCGCACCGCATCGTCATAGGTGCCCGCGACGCGGCGGACCTCGGCGCCCAGCGCGGCGATCGCCGCTTCCCGGCCGGGGGAGACGGCGGCGTGGATGAAGATCACCGCCCGGCAGCCGGCGCGCCGCGCCCCCCAGGCGACGGCGCGGCCATGGTTGCCGTCGGTGGCCGAGGTCACCGTCAGCGTCGCCGGCGCCACGCCCCGCCGCGCCGCCTCGGCGGAGACCGTCAGGTCCACCGCATAGGCCCCGCCCAGGGCCTTGAAACTGCCCAGCCCGAAGCGCCCCGATTCCTCCTTGAGCCGCACCTGCCCGACCCCGGCCGCGGCGGCCAGTTCGGGCAGGTCGCGCAGCGGAGTGGGCGCATAGCCCTCCCAGCCCGTGATCGCCGCCCGGGCGCGGCGGAACCCGCCCTCCGGCAGCACCACCACGCCGGGCGGGCCGGGATCGGGGTTGATATGGAATTGCAACGGAGACTCCCCTATCCAAGGCGGCGGCGATAGAGGGCGATCAGCCGTTCCCAGTGCCGCTCCGCCGCCGGTTTGTCGTAGCACCAGCGGGCGGGAAACGCGAAACCGTGATGCACGCCCGGGTAGAGTTCGATCTCGCCCGCGGCGCCGGCGGCGGCGAAATGTCCGCGCAGTTCCTCCACCATCGGCAGGGGCGCGAGCTCGTCATGCTCGGCGCAGGCGATGTAGTGCTCGGCGCAGGCGCGGGCGAAGCTCAGGTGCGGGCTGGCCTCGGCGTCGCTCACCAGCCAGGTGCCGTAGAAGCTGGCCGCGGCGGCGACGCGGCCGGGAAACCGCGCGGCAGCGGCCAGCGCATAGGGGCCGGACATGCAATAGCCATGCGCCCCGGCCGGCCCCGGGCGGATCTCGGCCTGGGTGTCGGCCCAGGCGAACATCGCGGCGATGTCGCGCAACACCGGCGGGATGGTCATTTTCGTGCGGATCGCCCGCATCCGCTGGTGCTCGGGGCTGCCGTGGGTCAGCACCTCGGGGGAGAACACCGCGTCCCGCCCGGCCCGGTAATACAGATTCGGCAGCAGCACGACATAGCCGACCGTGGCGAGGCGGCGGGCCATGTCCCGCAGCTCCTCGCGGATGCCGGGCGCATCCATCAGCAGCAGCACCAGCGGGTGCGGGCCGCCGCGCTCGGGGCGGACGGCGAAGCTCGGCATCGCGCCGTCCGGGGTGGGAAGGTCGAACTCCTGTTCGTGCATGGCCGTGCCTCCGCTGGGTCGCGGGGGAGCATAGCGCGGAAGCGGGGGGTGGGCAGGGTCTGTTGCGCGGCGCGACGGAATGCTAACACCCGGCCATGAGCTTGCCCTTCGCCCTGCCGGCCTGGCTGCCCTGGTGGGCCTCGTTGGTGCTGGCGGTGGTGCTGCTGCTGTGGGGCTGCGCGTTCCTGCTGGTGCCGTTCAGCGTGATCGGCCTCAAGGGAAGGCTGGAGGGAATCGAGGCGCGTCTGGACGAGCTCCAGACCGAGATTCGCACCCTGTCGCTGCGCCTGCCGGAAGCCATGCCCGGCGGCCCCTATGAGGAATCCTTCGCCCCGCCGCTCGGGGTCCCGCCGCCACCGCGGCCGATGCACCGGGCGCCGCCCATTCCGCCGGGCGTGGCACCGCTGGCCAGCCCGCCGCGCCGGCCGCCGGAAGGCGCCCCGCCGCGGGTCCCGCGCCGGGTGGAGCCTCGGTTCGACCCGCCGCGCTGAGCGGCGGGGGCGGCCTCAGAACCCTTCGCGTTCCAGCCGCTTGCGTTCCATCTTGCGGGCGCGCCGGACGGCCTCGGCCGCCTCGCGGGCGCGGCGTTCGCTGGGCTTCTCATAGTGCCGCCGCAGCTTCATCTCGCGGAAAATCCCTTCCCGCTGCATCTTCTTCTTGAGCGCCTTGAGCGCCTGATCAACATTGTTGTCACGGACGAGAACTTGCACTTGGCCGCCGTCTCCTTTCCTTGTGCCCCGCCGATCGGGTCATGCACGAATGGCCCGCAGCGGCCCTGCCGCGCGGGTACCAGGGGCGTATAGCACGGACACCCTCTCTCGCCAAAGGCTTTCCCCGCCCCCATCTGCCTGACCATTGCACGCCAGATTCGCAGCCCCGAGGGGGGGACAACCGGCATGGCCATTCTCAAGATCGCCCGCATGGGCCACCCCATTCTGTGGCGGCGCGCCGAGCCGGTCGATGACCCGACGGCGCCCGAGATCCGCCGCCTGATCGGCGACATGATCGCCACCATGGACGATGCCGGCGGCGCCGGCCTCGCCGCGCCGCAGGTGCATGTGCCGCTCCGCCTGTTCGTCTTCCGGGTCGCGGCGGAACGCAGCAGCGGGGCGGCGGACGATCAGCCGATGTCCGTCAGCGTCGTCATCAACCCGACCGTCACGCCGCTCGGGGAGGAGCAGCATCTGCGCTGGGAGGGCTGCCTTTCCATCCCCGGCCTGCGCGCCGCCGTGCCGCGCCACGCGCGCATCCGCTATGCCGGACTCGATGCCGAAGGCCGCGCCTTCGAGCGCGAGGCGAGCGGCTTTCACGCCGGCGTGGTGCAG
>DAHWNE010000335.1 GCA_027340195.1 Acetobacteraceae bacterium
CGGGGAGGTCGCGGCCGAACTGGTGCCCCAGGGCACGCTGGCGGAACGGCTGCGCGCCGCCGGCGCCGGGATCCCGGCTTTCTACACGCCGACCGGCGTCGGCACCGAATTGGCCGAGGGCCGCGAGACGCGGGTGATCGACGGGCGCGAATATCTGCTGGAATACGCGCTGAGGCTGGACTACGCCTTCCTGCGCGCCCGCCGCGCCGACGCCGTGGGCAATCTGCAATTCCACCGCTCGCAGCGCAATTTCAACCCGGTGATGGCGACCGCCGCGCGCATCGCGCTGGTGGAGGTGGAGGAACCCATCCTGCCTGCCGGCGCGATCGACCCCGACGCGGTGCATCTGCCCGGCATCTACATCCACCGCATGGTCCGCGTCCCGCCGCCACCTGTCGGGCTGTGGCCCCGCAAGCGCGAGGAGCGCGCCCCGCGATGACCCAGGGTTATACCCGCCAGCAGATGGCCGACCGCATCGCCAACCGGTTCCAGGACGGCTGGATCGTCAACCTGGGCGTCGGCATTCCGACCCTGTGTTCCAACACCGACATCGCGCCCCGGCACGTGATCTATCATTCCGAGAACGGGGTGATCGGCTACGGCCCGGTGGCCGCGCCCGGGGAGGAAGACCTCGATCTGGTCAACGCCGGCGGGCAGAACGTGACCCTGCTGGCCGGTGCCGCGGTGGTGCATCACGCCGACAGCTTCGCCATCATCCGCGGCGGGCGGATCGATGTCACGGTGATGGGGGCGTACGAGGTCTCGGCCGGCGGCGATTTCGCCAATTGGAAGCTGGCCGGCGCGAAAGGGGGCGGCATCGGCGGGGCGATGGATCTCGCGGCCTGCGCGCAGCGCGTGTTCATCATCATGGAGCACACCACTCGCACCGGCGCGCCGCGGCTGGTGCCGCGCTGCGCGCTGCCGGTGACCGCGCGCGGGGTGGTGCGGCTGGTGGCAACCAATCTCGGGCTGTTCGAGCCGGTGGGCGAGGCTTTCCGCATCTCCGAGCTCGCCCCCGGCATCAGCCGCGACGCGGTGGCCGCCGCCACCGGCACGCCGCTGCTGGACTGAGCCGGATGCAGCGACCCCAGCCGGGCAACCGCCTGCACGCCGCGCGCCTGGCCGCCGCCGCCGGGCGGCTGGACGAAAGCCTGGCCATCTACGCCGAGCTGGTCGGCCGCGACGCCGCCAACGCCGCCCTGTTCGCCGAGATGATGACCGTGCGCGCGCAATGGGTGGCGTTGCGCGCGGCCACCGAAACGGTGCAGCAGACCCGCGACGCGGGCATCCTGGCCGGACGGCGGGCGCTCGCCGCGCTGCGGGCCGACCCCGCGCTGGCCGACCCGAAACGGCTGGAACGTCACGGCGCCACCGTCTATTCGCAGCATGACGAGGACGGCATCCTTGCCGAGATCTTCCGCCGGATCGGCACCGCCAACCGCTGCTTCTTCGAGTTCGGGGTGGAAGACGGGCTGGAGTGCAACACCCATCTGCTGCTGCACCAGGGCTGGCAGGGCGGCTGGGCCGAGGCCGGTGCCGCCCATGCCGAGGCGATCCGCCGCCGTTTCCGCCCGCTGCTGGATACCGGCCGGCTGCGGCTGGCGGAGACCATCGTCACCCGCGAAAACATCGACGAGATTGGCCGCGCGCTGCGCCTGCCGGAGGAGATCGACCTGCTGTCGATCGACATCGACGGCAACGATTACTGGGTGTTCAAGGCGTTGACCGCGGTGCGCCCACGGGTGGTGGCGATCGAATACAACGCCAAGTTTCCGCCGCCGATGCGGCATGTCATCGCCTATCGGCCGGATCATGCCTGGCAGGGCACGGATTATTACGGCGCCTCGTTGCAGTCGCTCGCCGATCTGGCGACGACGAAGGGCTATCGGCTGGTCGGCTGCAACATCACCGGGGTGAATGCGTTCTTCGTGCGGGCGGATCTCTGCGGCGATCGCTTCGCCGAGCCGGCGACGGCGGCGGCGCTGTATCAGCCGCCGCGCTACGAGTTGTTTCGCATGGGCGCGTTCGAGACCGGGCACGCGGCCGATTTCGGCGCCTGGCTGGAGGTGTAGCGCTACCCAGCGGCGCCGATCACCACGCCGCGCGCCTCGGCCGCGATCCACCAGGTAACCACCAGATGCGGGGCGGCGGCGGCGATGCGGACCGCCTGCTCGGCGTCGCTTTCCACGTAATGGGTGCAGCCCAGCCGGGTGGCGGTGGCGGCCTTGTAGGCGGCGACGGTGGCGGCATCGTGCGGCAGCGCCGGCGGGCGGCATTCCAGCGGCAGCGCGCCGTGCCCGGCCCGGGCCAGCCAAGCGGCGGTGGCCTCGCGGTCGGTCGCCGGGCGGCCGGTGATCACCACCGCGCGGGCGGGGTCGAACCGCGGCAGGCGGGGAAACGGCGGCAGCGCGGCGCGGGCGGCGAGCGCCTGGGTCAGGTCCTCGTACTGGGCGCGCGGCAGATCGGGCAGGAACACGCCGTCGAGGTCGAGACCGTGGAACGGAAGCTCGGTCGCGCGCTCCGGGGGGGCGCCGGTGGCGCGGACGGCCCGCGCATCCGGGGTCGCCTCGCCGCGTTCCCACGGGAAGCGGAACAACTCCGTCATCGGCTGCGAGAGATCGGGGGTGAAGGAGCTGCGCTCCGGGTCATGGACCACGGTCATGGTCAGGCAGGCGCGGCCCTCGGCGGTCAGCGCGTCGCGGGCGGCGCGGAGCGTGGCGCCGGTGGAGCAGGC
>DAHWNE010000336.1 GCA_027340195.1 Acetobacteraceae bacterium
CTTCGGACCCGGCGCGTTGGCGGCCAACGACGCGGCGGACCTGGCGGCCGGGTTTCAGGCCGCGGTGCGGGATGTGCTGGCCGACCGGGCGACAGCGGCGATGCGCCGATTTGCCGCGCTGCACCCCGGCAAGCCGGGATTGCTGGTGGTGGCCGGTGGGGTGGCGGCGAACCGGGCGATCCGTGACGCGCTGGAGGAGGCGACGCGGGGGGGAGGGTTTCGGCTGGCGGTCCCGCCGGTGGCGCTCTGCACCGACAATGCGGTGATGGTGGCCTGGGCCGGACTCGAGCGGTTGCGCGCGAGCCTGGCGGACGCCGAGCAGCCCACGGCCCGGCCACGTTGGCCGTTGGAGTGCTTGGGGGGAGGCTGACGGTTTTTTTCCTGTCCCATGAAGTTTTCTCTTGCCCACCTGCCCCAGTTTGGGGTATATATTCCGACATGATGGCGGTTCACGCGGACGACGGCCCTTCTGGGCGTCGGCATCCGCGGCCCGATTTCCGAGCCCCCTGCCCTATTCATTTTATCTGTCCATATCATGCCGTGCGACACCGGTCGGGCGGATCATCGCGCGCTGCCCGATCTCGACGGCTTTGCCGATCTGGTTCTGGGCGCTGATGGTCTGACTCCGGCACGCCATCATCGTCTGCTGATTTCCAGGCTGACCGACCTGGCCGAGGGCAGAATCGACCGATTGATGGTGCAGATGCCGCCGGGTTCGGCGAAATCCACCTATTGCTCGGTGCTGTTCCCGGTCTGGTTCCTGGGTCGTCACCCGAGGAGCTCGATCATCGCCGCCGCCCACACGGCGGATCTGGCGAATCACTTCGCCCGCCAGGCGCGGTCCCTGATCAGCGAGCACGAAGCGGTGCTGGGCTATCACCTCAATCGCGATGAACGGGCGGTGGCTCGATGGACCACCTCGTCGCGGGGTCAGTATTACGCAACCGGGGTAAGGGGGCCGGTCGCCGGGCGGCGAGCGGACCTCGCGATCATCGATGATCCGGTGCGATCCGTCGCTGATGCCGACAGCGTCCGGGCGCGGAACAGCCTGTGGAACTGGTACTGCGCTGACCTGGTCACGCGCCTGAAGCCCGGCGGTCGGGTGATGCTGGTGATGACCCGATGGCATCTGGATGATCTGGCCGGGCGCCTGCTCGAGCGGGCCGCGCCGGACTGGTCGGTGCTGCGACTGCCGGCATTGGCCGAGGAGGACGATCCGCTCGGTCGCGCGCCCGGGGAGGCGCTGTGGCCGGAATGGGAAGATGTGCCCGCCCTGCTTCGCAAGCGCGACCAGGCCGGAGAAAGGATGTGGAAAGCATTGTATCAGCAGGCCCCTCGCGCCGAGAGCGGCTCGTTCTTCAAGGTCGCGCGCATCGCCGTGTTGGACGAGTTGCCGTCCGGCGTCGGCGGGAAAATAGTGCGCGGATGGGATCTGGCGGCGACGCCTGAAACCGGCAGCAACGATCCGGACTGGACCGCGGGGGTGAAAGTTCTGCGCGACAAGGATGGGCGGTTCATCGTGATGGATGTGATCCGCCAGCGCACCAGCCCGCTGGAGGTCGAGCAGACCCTCCTTTCGGTCGCGGCCGCGGATGGCCGCGGCGTGGTCGTCAGCCTGTCCGAGGATCCCGGGCAGGCCGGGAAAGCGCAAGCGGATGCCTATGTCCGCAAGCTTTCCGGATTCGCCGTGAAGCGATCCCGTGAGTCCGGGTCCAAATCGACGCGCAGCACGCCGGTTGCCGCACAGATCGAGGCCGGCAACCTGGCCATCATGCGCGCGGGCTGGAACAGCGCGTTTCTGGAGGAGCTGCGTGAGTTCCCTCTGGGCCGCAAGGATGACCAGGTGGATGCGCTGAACCGAGCCTTCACCGAGGCTGCCGACGTCTTGATCGGGGCATGCAGCCTGGATCTGCCGTTCCTGGGCCGATGAAACAACGGAAGCCATGTTCGAAACAATCTGCGATCTGATCCCCCGGGACGCCGACTACTCGCCGCGGAGCCGGATGTTGGACGTTCTGCGCCGGGTTCTGGACGGCACATTATACGATGTCCTGCCGTACCAGTTCCATGAGGAACGCGGCGCGGGCGGGGAATATGTGCCGCTGCGCAATCGTAAGCCGAGCGTCCGCTACGCGCTGAGCCGGATCGTGGTGGAGGACAGTGTCGCGCTGCTGTTCAGCGAGGGACATTTCCCCACCATCGACAGCCCCGATGCTACGGTCCGCGGCGTGCTTGCCGATGTGGTGAAGGATTGTCGTCTCAATCAGGTGATGATCGAAGCGGCGATTCGCGGGTCAGTCGGGTCGGCGGCGATCCTGATGCGGGTGCTGCGGGGGCGCCTGTTCTTTTCGACCCTGGAGACGACGTTCCTGACCCCGGTTTGGGACCCGGAGGCGCCGGACACGCTGGCGGCCGTGACCGAACGCTACAAGGTGACGGGGGCGCAACTGGCGGCCGAGGGATACGCGATCGACGATCCATCGGCGGAGTATTGGTTCCAGCGTCGCTGGGACGAGGTGAGCGAGACCTGGTTCGTACCCGTTCCGGTCGGATCGGCCCAGGCCCCCGAGCCGGATACCGCGCGCAGTGTGCGCCACGACCTGGGGTTCGTCCCCATCGTGTGGGTACGCAACCTGCCGGGCCCCTCGGCATCCGGTGATCCCAACGACGGGGCCTGCACGTTCCGCGCCGCGATCGAGACCCAGATCGAGATCGACTATCAGCTGAGCCAGGCGGGGCGTGGCCTGAAATACAGCAGCGACCCGACCCTGCTCATCAAGGAGCCGGCGAGCACCGATACCGAGATCGTCAAGGGTGCCGGCAACGCGCTGGTGGTCAGCGAGAAGGGTGACGCCAAGCTGCTGGAGATTGGCGGCACGGCGGCGGCGGCGGTGCTGGATTACGTGCGGGCCCTGCGGGAGATGGCGCTGGAGAGCATCCACGGCAACCGCGCCCATGCCGATCGGCTGACGGCGGCGCAATCCGGGCGCGCGCTGGAACTGATGAACCAGGGGCTGATCTGGCTGGCCGACATGCTGCGGGTCAGCTACGGCGAAGGCGCCCTGCTGTCCCTGGCGCGCATGGTACTGCGTGTGGCCCAGCGCTTTCCGCTGTTCGTCATGGGCGAGGCGGTACCGGCGCTGGATGCCGCCGCCCGGCTGTCGCTCACTTGGCCGCGTTGGGTGCCGCCCACGGCGGACGACCGCATGAAGGACGCGCAGACGCTGGCGACGCTGGCGGCCGCGAAGCAGATCTCCCAGCAGACGGCCGTGAAATCCATCGCCGCAACCTACGACATCGAGGACATTCCGGCCGAACTTGCCCGGATTGCCGCCGATCCCACTGTGCAA
>DAHWNE010000347.1 GCA_027340195.1 Acetobacteraceae bacterium
CCATCAGGATCGCTTCCAGCGCCTCGGGGATGCCGTGACCGCGGATTTTCTCGGAGCCGTAGCGCGCCATCAGCCCGACCAGGAACGCCCCGACGACCGGCACCAGCACCGACCAGGCGCCGAGCCGATCGAGCGAGATCAGGATGCCGTGGCTGGTGGTGAGCTGCCCGTAATAGGCGAGTCCGGTCACCAGCGCGATCAGGTGCAGCAGCGCCCAGGCAGAGGCAACCCCGAACAGCCCCACCGGCACCGCCATCGCAGCCAGCAGCAACATCCGCGGCCGGGTGGTGAAATCGCCGAACGCCTCGACGCCGGATGCGGCAGCGGGATGGGTCATGGAGACGTCCTTCATGGGGGGGAAGTGCTGGTTCGGCGGCTATATGTCGGATACCGACATATATGCCAAGCCCGCCTCGCCGCGGTTGCCCCGCGCGCCGTCCTGGCCGAGAATGGGGGCGAACCGCGCGGGGCGGCGGAGGATCGGCCGGATGGCGATGGATGTGCGCAAGGAGCACCAGATCCATTTCTGGTACGTCGTCGCCGCCGTGCTCGCGATCGTGCTGATCCAAAACCTGATCGCCCTCTCGCCGAACACCGAGATTCCCTACAGCCGCTTCCAGTCCCTGCTGGCCGCGCATCAGGTGAACGACCTGACCATCGGCGCCCACGAGATCACCGGACGCTACGTCACCCCGCCCAAGGGCAAGCCCAACCGCTTCGTCACCTATCGGGTCGATCCCGCCCTGACCCCGGAACTGGCCAAGGCCGGCGTCACCTATGCCGGCATCCCCGGCCCGGGGCCGCTCGCGGAGATTCTCGGCTGGGTGGTGCCGGCGGCGGCGTTCGGCCTGCTCTGGTATTTCATGATCCGGCCGATGGCCGGCGGCGCCGGCGGGTTGATGACGGTGGGCCAGAGCAAGGCGCGCATCTATGTGGAAAACGACGTCAAGGTGACCTTCGCCGACGTCGCCGGGGTGGATGAGGCGAAGGAGGAACTGAAGGAGATCGTCACCTTCCTCAAGGACCCCGAGCGCTACGGGAGGCTGGGCGCGCATATCCCGCGCGGCATCCTGCTGGTCGGTCCGCCCGGCACCGGCAAGACCCTGCTCGCCCGCGCGGTCGCCGGCGAGGCCGGGGTGCCGTTCTTCTCCATCTCCGGCTCCGAATTCGTCGAGATGTTCGTCGGCGTCGGTGCCGCCCGGGTACGCGACCTGTTCGCCAAGGCGCGCGAGCAGGCCCCGGCGATCGTCTTCATCGACGAGCTCGACGCGCTGGGGCGGATGCGCAGCGCTGGCGCGCTCCAGGGAGGCAACGACGAAAAGGAGCAGACGCTCAACCAGCTGCTGGCCGAGCTCGACGGCTTCGACCCACGCTCGGGCGTGGTGCTGCTGGGGGCCACCAACCGGCCGGAGGTCCTCGATCCGGCCCTGCTGCGAGCGGGCCGCTTCGACCGCCAGGTGCTGGTCGATCGGCCGGATCGCGCCGGACGGGCGCAGATATTAGCAGTACACGTGAAGAAGGTGCGATTGGCCCCCGACGTGAGCGTGGACGCGATCGCCGCCCTGACCCCGGGTTTCAGCGGCGCCGATCTGGCGGGGCTGGTGAACGAAGCGGCGCTGCTTGCCACCCGTCGCGACGGGGCGGATGTGACGATGGAGGATTTCACCCAGGCGGTGGAGCGGGTGATCGCAGGGCTCGAGAAGCGCTCTCGCCTTTTGAATGCTCATGAGCGCGAGGTGGTGGCGCATCACGAGCTCGGCCACGCGCTGGTGGCGATGGCGCTGCCAGGGGTCGATCCGGTGCAGAAAATCTCCATCATCCCGCGCGGCGTGGGGGCGCTGGGCTACACCATCCAGCGCCCGCTCGAGGACCGGTTCCTGATGACGCGGTCCGAGCTGATGAACCGGATGGCGGTGCTGCTGGGCGGGCGAGCGGCGGAGAGCGTGATCTTTCACGAGATCTCGACCGGGGCCGAGGATGATCTGATGAAGGCCAGCGACATCGCCCGCGGCATGGTGGCGCGGTTCGGCATGGATCCCGCGCTGGGCCAGGTGGCCTACGAGGCGCAACGCCAGCAATTCCTGCAATCGGCCAATGGGACTCCGTGGGAACCGCGGCGCTACAGTGACGAGACCGCCGCCGCCATCGATGCGGCGATGCGGAGCCTGATCGAGCGCGCCTTCGCCCTGGCGGTGGCGGTGTTGGAAGCCAATCTGCCGCTGCTGCGCGAGGGCGCGGCGCGTCTGCTTTCGCACGAAACGCTGAGCGGGGACGATCTGGAAACCCTGGCCCGGAGCGTGCAGACCCCGGCCCTGCCGGCACCGGCCGGATCGTGAGGGAGACCATGCGCGCACGCGACATCATGACCCCGGACGTGATCACGGCCGACCCCGACTCCCCGGTGGAGGCGCTGGCGCGGTTGATGCTGGAACGGCGGATCAGCGCGATTCCGGTGCTTGACCAAGGCACGCTGGTGGGGCTGGTGAGCGAGGGCGATCTACTGCGCCGGCCCGAGCTGGGCACCGCGCCGCCCCCGCGCCCGCGCTGGCTGGCGCTGTTCGGCCTCGGCGCCACCCGCGCCGCGGAGATCTATACCGCAAGTCACGGACGGCGCGCCGCCGAGGTGATGTCCCGCCCCGTGATATCGGCCGGCTCCGACACGCCGCTGGCATCGTTGCAGGGGCTGATGCAGCGTCACCACATCAAGCGGGTGCCGATCGTCGATGACGGGCGGCTGGTCGGGATGGTCACCCGCGCCGACCTGTTGCGCGCGCTGGTGCTGGCGCTGGCCGCGCCGGCGGGCC
>DAHWNE010000353.1 GCA_027340195.1 Acetobacteraceae bacterium
CGGCGAGTTCGGCCCGCAACGCGGATACCATGGCACTCAGCGCGGCGATCCGGCCTTCCTCCGCCGGCGGCGCGGCCGGCGGCGCGAGATCCTCCACCGCCGCCGTCGCGTGCGCCCGCGCGATCGGCGCCAGCTGCACCGCGCAGGCGGCGCGCAGGCCGGCGCAGATGGCGCCGAACGCCGCCGCGCCGTCCAGCCCGCGCTCCTCCTCCCAGCTCTTGAGCCGGTCGATCAGGTCGTAGCTGGCGCGCAGCAGCGCCACCGCCTGGGTCGGGTCGTCGCCGGCGGCGGCGGGGCGGGCGTTGCACCAGCGGGCGATGCTGTCCCGGGCGAAGCCGGCCAGGTCGCGCCGCTCCAGCCCCACCCGGGCGCGATCGGGGCGAGAGGTGTAGCGATTGGTCTTCTCCACCCAATCCGCCACCGACCGGTGCGAGAGGTGATGGATCACGCCCTCCGACGGCGGCACCTGCCAGGGCGTCGCGCGGGGATGGAGGCCGGCATGGATGGTGGCTTCGAAGCGCACCGCGCCGCGACGGAACAGCCTCGGGTGGAACTCCGGCCAGTAATAGGCGCCGGGACCGTGGAATCCCATGATGTATTCCCGCCGCGCCAGCGCATAGACCTCGGCGCGCGGGGCGGCGCGCTCGGCATCGATGAAGCGCGCCAGACCCGGATCGAGGCATTCGTCGTCGTCCAGCAGCAGCACCCAGTCGCCGCTGCTCTGCGCCACCGCGAAGCCGCGGGTTTCCTCCACCGTCGGCGTCCACGGCACGCGGATCACCCGATCGGCCAGCCCCAGCGCGCGGGTCGCGGTGCCGTCGGTGGAGGATTTGTCCACCAGCACCACCTGATCGGCGAACGACAGGGCGCCGAGGCAGGTCTCGATGGCCCAGGCGCGGTTGCAGCTGATGACGACGGCACTCAGGGTTTCGCGGGGCATGGCGCCAGCAGACACCTGCTCCGGTAAACGCGGCGTTGATGCGCGGGGCCGGGGCGGGCAAGCTGGGCCGATGCGTCTCTCCCTCTGGCCCCGCAGCCTCGCCGCCCGCACCGCGCTGGTGCTGGTGGCCGGCCTGTTCCTGGTGCAGGGCGCGGCCCTCAGCCTGCACGCCTGGGACCGGATCGACCTGCTGCGGCTGGAACAGGCGCGCGGCCTCGCGTTCCGGGTGATGGCGGTCTATCGCACCGTGATCGCGGTGCCGAAGGACGACCGCGAAGCGGTGCTGGCCGGGTTTCCGCATCCGCCCGGCGTCGTCATGCGCCTGGCCGACGCGCCGTCGGTGCGGCTGCCGCCGGCGCCGTTCTGGGTGCAGCGGCTGCTGCGGGTGAATCTCGCGCTGGCGCCGTTGCCGCCGCGGCTGCGCCCGCGCCGCATCGTCATCCGCGGCGGCCTGATCCCCGGCCGGGTGGCGGTGGGGATGCGGCTGCCCGATGACGGGCGGTGGCTCGACGTCACCACCCCGGTGCCGCCGTTGCGCCCGTGGCGCTCGCCCGGGTTCCTGTGGGCGTTCGGGCTGATGATGGCGGTTTCGCTGGCGCTGTCGCTGTGGGCGGTGCGCCGCCTGACCGCGCCCCTGCGCACCCTGGCCGCCGCCGCCGACGCGCTGGGGCGCGACGTGAACGCGCCCCCCTTGCCCGAGGACGGGCCGACCGAGATCGCCACCGCCGCCCGCGCCTTCAACACCATGGCCGCGCGCATCCGCCGCTTCGTGCAGGATCGGACCGAACTGCTGGCCGCGATCGGCCACGACCTGCGCACCCCGATCACCCGCCTCAAGCTGCGCGCCGAGTTCATCGAGGACGAGGAGCAGGGGCGCAAGTTCCTGGCCGATCTGGACGAGCTGGAAACGATGGTCTCGGCCACGCTGGCCTTCGCCCGCGACGCGCGCGACGGCGAACCGGTGGTGAGCCTGGATCTGGCCGAGTTGCTGCGCACCGTGCTGGACGAGGCCGCCGACGCCCGCCCGGAGGCGGCGGAGGCGGTCGCCTATTCCGGCCCCGCGCATCTGACGTTTCGCGGCCGCACCCTGGCGCTGAAGCGCGCCTTCGCCAACCTGGTCGGCAATGCGCTCGCCTATGGCGGCGCGGCGCGGCTGTCCCTGCACCCGCCCGACGCCACCGGCACCGTCACGGTGGAGATCGAGGATGACGGCCCGGGGATTCCCCCCGGCGAGCTCGAGGCGGTGTTCGAGCCGTTCCGCCGCGGCGAACCGAGCCGCAACAAGGAAACCGGCGGCGTGGGTCTCGGGCTGCCGATCGTCCGCAACATCCTGCGCGCGCATGGCGGCGACGTGAGCCTGGCGAATCGGACCCCGCGCGGGTTGCGCGCGACGGTGCGGCTGCCGGGGTAGCCTGCCGCCCGCGCCCCGCGACAGGCGCGCCGATCCGCCGTAAACCCGATCCCGCATCGCCGGAGGAGCTCCGCTTGGATCAACTGGACTGCGTCATCGCCGGCGCCGGCGTCATCGGTCTCGCCGTCGCCCGCGCCCTCGCCCGCGCCGGGCGCGAGGTGCTGGTGCTGGAGGCGGCCGAGGCGATCGGCACCGAAACCTCCTCGCGCAATTCGGAGGTGATCCATGCCGGCATCTACTACCCCGCCGACAGCCTGATGGCCCGGTTCTGTGTCGCCGGCCGCCGCGCGCTCTACGCGTTCTGCCGCGACCGCGGCGTGCCGCATCGCAACTGCGGCAAGCTCATCGTCGCCACCTCCGCCGACGAGGACGCCCGCCTCGCCGGCATCAAGGCGCGCGCCGAGGCCAACGGCGTCGAAGGCATGCGCGTCCTGACCGCCGCCGAGGCGCGGGCGATGGAGCCGGCGCTCGCCTGCACCTCGGCGCTGCTGTCACCGGCGACCGGCATCATCGACAGCCACGCCTATATGCTCGCCCTGCAAGGGGAGGCCGAGGCGGCGGGCGCCGCCGTGGTGTTCCATGCCCCGGTCGAGTCCGCGCGCGCGGTGCCGGGCGGGATGGAGCTGCGGACCGGCGGCGCCGAGCCGATGACCCTGGGCTGCCGGTTGTTCGTCAACGCCGCCGGACTGCACGCGCCGGCGCTGGCGCGCCGCATCGACGGGCTGGCGGCGGCGCATGTGCCCACCGCCTACTACGCCAAGGGCAATTATTTCACCTTGTCCGGGCGCTCGCCGTTCTCGCGCCTGATCTACCCGGTGCCGGTTCCGGGGGGGCTCGGCGTGCATCTGACCATCGATCTCGGCGGGCAGGCGCGGTTCGGGCCGGATGTCGAATGGGTGGACCAGCTGGACTACCGCGTCGATCCGCGCCGCGCCGACGGGTTCTACGCCGCGGTGCGCCGCTACTGGCCCGGGCTGCGGGACGGCGCGCTGCAGCCGGGTTATGCCGGGATCCGCCCGAAGATCGTCCCGCGCGGCGCGCCGGCGCAGGATTTCGTGATCCAGGGGCCGCGCGAACACGGGCTGCCGGGGCTCATCAACCTGTTCGGGATCGAATCGCCGGGCCTCACCGCCTCGCTGGCGCTGGCCGATCACGTTGCGGCGATCGCGGCGGAATAGCGCGCGCCCGGTCAATATGGCGCAATCGTAATGGCTCGGCAGCCCCCCCGATAGGCCCGCGCGCCCATATCTCCGTCACCGGCGCATCGTTCCGCCGCAAGGCGGCCGGCGCAGGCGGGCCCGGCGCTGCTTCCCCCCTGGCAGCGTCCGGCCTCGCCCCGCCGGCCAACGCCCTTTCGGAAGGCCAGGCTCATGAGTGCCACGCACAACCCGGACGCCCTGCTCGCCATCCTGCGCGAAACCATTGTCGGCTTGGTCCGTCGGGACGGGGCCGATCTCTCGGCCCGGCAGATGGCCGTGTTCCTCACCTGCTACCAGGAAACCACGCCGCAGACCGTGCGCGGCCTGGCCGCCGCACTCGAGATTTCCAAGCCCGCCGTCACCCGCGCGCTGGATCGGCTGGCCGGATTCGATCTGATCGCCCGCAAGCCGGACCCGGCGGATCGGCGCAGCGTGCTGATCGCCCGCACCCCGGGCGGAGCGGCCTTCGCGCGCGAGCTGCGCAGCCTGCTGCGGGCCGCCGCCGCCCCGCGGCCCGCCAGTGCCTCGCGCGCCCGCGCCGAGGCCCACGCCACGCACTGACCGTGGCGGAACGCGGCCGGGCGTGGCAGAACCCGGGTCATGCTGACCCGCCGCGCCCTTGCCGCCGCTCTTCCGGTCGCGCTGGCCGTTCCTCCGGCCGCCGCCGCTGAAGTCGGCTTCCCCGCCTTCCTCGCCCGCCTGCGCGCCGAGGCCGCCGGCCGCGGCATCAGGCCCGCCGTGCTGGACCAGGCGCTGTCCGGCCTGCGGCCCGACCCCACGGTGCTGCAACGCGACCGCCACCAGCCCGAATTCACCATGACCTGGGCGCGGTACCGCCATCTGCTGGTCACCCCGGCGCGCATCGCCGCGGGCAAACAGGCGTTCCGGGCCCATCGCGGCCTGTTCCGGCAGGTGGCGGATCGGTTCGGCGTCGACCCGGCACCGATCCTGGGCATCTGGGGCATCGAATCGAACTACGGGGCCACCACCGGCGATTTCCACGTCATCGACGCCCTGGCCACGCTGGCCTGGGGCAGCGACCGCGGCGGGTTCTTCCGCGCCCAGCTGTTGGACGCGCTGCACATCCTCAATGACGGCGATATCGGCGTCGCCGCCATGACCGGCTCCTGGGCCGGGGCGATGGGGCAGCCGCAATTCATGCCCAGCGCCTATCTGCGCTACGCGGTCGATATCACCGGCTCCGGGCGGCGCAACATCTGGACCAGCGTGCCGGACGTGATCGCTTCCATCGCCAACTACCTGGCCCGGTCCGGCTGGCGACGCGGGCAGGCCTGGGGGGTGGCGGCGCGCGCGCCGGCGGATCTGGCCGCGTCGGGCGCGCGGGATGCGGCGGCATGGCGGCGGGACGGCGTGGTGGCCGACGGCGTGCCCCCGCCCGGTCCCCTGCGGCTGGTGCGCCCGGCCGGCGCGGACGGCCCGGCGTTTCTGGCGGGGGCGAATTTCGCCGTCATCCGCCGCTACAACCCGTCCGATTTCTATGCCCTGGCGGTGGCCCTGGTCGGGCAGCGGATCGTCGCGTGAAACGCTTGCTCGCGCTGCTGATCGGCCTGTTGCCGGCGGCCTGCCAGTTCGGCGCCGGCGCGCCGCATCCGCACTACGTGGTGGGCGCGCCGTATCAGGCCCAGGGCATGTGGCATTATCCCCGGGCGCGGATGACCGCGACCGTCACCGGCCTCGCCGGGGTGCAACCGGGAGATCATTCCGGCCTGACCGCGGATGGCGAGGCCTATGATCCCGCCGCCCTGGCCGCGGTCAGCCCCGATCTGCAACTGCCCGCCATCGCCCGGGTCACCGATCTCGCCACCGGCCGGCAGCTGGTGCTGCGGATCAACGACCGCGGTCCCGCGAACCCGGCCCGTATCCTCGCCCTGACCCCGGCGGCGGCACGCGCGCTCGGCGTCCCGCCCCGGGGCGTGGCGCCGGTGCGGCTGCGGGTGCTGCCCGGACGCAGCCTGCAAGCGGCGGCCGCGGTGCCGGGCGGGCC
>DAHWNE010000369.1 GCA_027340195.1 Acetobacteraceae bacterium
GGCGGTGGCGATGCGCCGCGCGGGCTTCGCCGGACGCGTCGTGCTGATCGGAGCGGAACCCTACCCGCCGTACGAACGCCCGCCCCTGTCGAAAGCCTGGCTGACCGCGGCCCAGGAGCCGGACCCGTCGTGGTTTCATCCGCTCACGCGCTACGCCGAGCTCGACGTGACGCTATGGCTCGGCGCGCCGGTGACGGAGATCGATGCCGCGTCCCGCCGTCTGGCGGTCGCCGACGGGCGGGAGCTGCGGTTCGACCGGCTGCTGATCGCGACCGGCGGGCAAGCGCGGCGCCTCGCCGTGCCGGGCGGGGAGCAGGCCCTGGTGCTGCGCGATATCGCCGACGCACGCGCCATCCGCGCCCGGTTGGCGGATGCGCGGCGGGTGGTCTGCATCGGCGCCGGGGTGATCGGGCTGGAGGCGGCGGCCTCAGCACGCGCGCGCGGGGTCGAGGTGACGGTGCTGGAAGCGGCCCCCGTCGCCATGGGGCGGGCGGTGACGGCGGAGGTGGCGGGGTTCGTGTGCGACCTGCATCGCGCCGCGGGGGTGCGGCTGGAATTCGGCGTCTCCGTGACGGGGATCGCGGCGGACGCCGTGACCTGCGCCGACGGCCGCAGCTTTCCGGCCGATCTGGTGCTGGCCGGGGTGGGGATGACGCGGGCGACCGCGCTCGCCGCCGCCGCCGGCTGCGCCGTGGAGAACGGCGTCGTGGTGGATGCGCTGACCGCGACCTCGCTACCGGGCGTGTTCGCGGCGGGGGATGTGGCGGCGTTCCCGCATCCGCTGGTCCCGGACGGGCTGTTGCGCCTCGAGACCTGGCGGCACGCACAGAATCACGGGACGGCGGCGGGAGAGGCGATGGCCGGGACGGGACGGCCCTATGACGATGTGCCCTGGTTCTGGACCGATCAATACGGGGTCAATCTGCAAGTCGCGGGGCTGCCCGGGCGGGCCACCCGCACCCTGCTGCGGGTGGCCGAGCCACGCCGGCTGGTGGCGGTGCATCTGGACGCCGAGGGGCGGGTGGTGGGGGTGAGCGCGGCCGGGGCGCCGCGCGAAATCCGCCTGGGCACGCAGCTGATCCGCAGCGGACGGGTGGTGGACCCGCGCGTACTGGCCGACCCGACGGTGCCGCTGGGGAGCGGGTGAGGTGTCGGCGCGCCCGCTCCGCCTGCTCACCATCGCCTCGGCGGTCGCCTACGGCCATGTCGGCAACAGCGCCTGCGTTTTTCCGTTGCAGCGCCTGGGCGCCGAGGTCTGGCCGGTGGCGACGGTGCAGTTCTCCAACCATCCCGGCTATGGCGGATTCACCGGCAGCGTCACCCCGCCCGAGGCGGTGCGCGCCTTGCTGGACGGCATCGCCGCGCGTGGCGTGCTGGGCGGGTGCGATGGCGTGCTGTCGGGCTATCTCGGCGATCCCGCCACCGGGCCGGTGGTGCTGGACGCCGTCGGCGCCGTGCGGGTGGCCAACCCGGCGGCGCTGTGGGCCTGCGATCCGGTGATCGGCGACGACGGGCCGGGAATCTATGTCCGCCCCGGGATCGAGGCGTTCTTTCGTGACCAGGCGACGCCGGCGGCGGATGTGCTGACGCCGAACCGATTCGAGTTGGCCGCGCTGACCGGACTTGAGGTGCGCAGCGAAGCCGAAGCGGCGACGGCGGCGGCCGCGCTGTCGGCGCGGATGCGCCCGGCGGGGCCGCGCCTCGTGCTGGCGAGCAGCCTGCCGGGCGGCGCCGATGACATCCCGGTGCTGGTCGCCGGTCCCGAGGGCGCCTGGTGCGTGCGCACGCCGCGGCTGCCGATCGCGGTCAACGGCGCCGGCGACCTGCTGGGAGGCCTGTTCCTGTTCCACCTGCTCCGGCGGCGGACCGCTGCCGCGGCGCTGGAGGCTTCGGTGGCGGCGCTGCACGCGGTGCTGCGGCGGACGCACGCGCTGGGCCAGCGCGAACTGGCACTGGTGGCGGCGCAGGACGCGCTGGGGGCGCCGGAGGTGGTGTTTGCCGCCGAGGCCGTCTGAAGGATGGCAGCGCAGGCGGCCCTCACCGCCCGCGCGTTACCCGCATCGCCAGCCGTGCCACCAGCCCGCGCGGCGCGAAGCGGAGCGCGAACACCGCCGCCCGATTGCCGCTTCCCGCCACCACCAGCCTCTGCCCGCGCGCCAGGCCATCGAGACCGATCCGCGCCACCGCCTCGGCCGACATCATCCGCCCCGGCGCGCGGCCCGGGGCACCGGGGCCACGGGCGACGTCGAAGAACTCGGTGGCGGTGCCGCCCGGGCAGAGCACGCAAACGCGCACCCCGGAGGTAGCCAACTCGGCGTCCATCGCCAGCCCCAGCGAGACGACATAGGCCTTGCTCGCCGCATAGGCCGCGAACAGCGGCACCGGCAGGAAACCGACGATGGAGGCCACCTGCAGGATGCGCCCGAACCCGCGCGCGGCCATCCCCGGCGCGTAGAGCCGGCTGAGATGGGTGAGCGCGGTCACGTTGACCGCGAGCAGCCGTTCGGTGCGCGCCCAGTCGGTCTCGGCCAGCGCGCCGTAGATGCCGAGCCCGGCGTTGTTGATGAGCAGGTCCACCGCCGGATGGGCGCGCGCCAGCGCCGCCCTGGCCTCGACGTCGGCAAGGTCGGCCGGGGCCACGGTGGCCGTCACGCCCTGGGCGCGGCATGCGCCGGCGAGGTCTTCCAGCCGCCCGGCCCGACGCGCGACCAGCACCAGATTCGTCCCGCGCGCGGCGAGGAGGCGCGCCATCGCGGCACCGATGCCGGCCGAGGCGCCGGTGACCATCGCGGTACGTCCTCGAAACGGATCCATGCGGTTCTCTTCCGTGGTGGGTGAGGGGGGCTCTGCCGGAGGCAGGACGGGGCGCGCAAGCGGGGACGGAACCTGGACCGGGGCCATCGCGTTCGACCGAGGACCGATTGGGCGAGGTCACCCGTAGGTGGTTTGGAGTGTTGGACTTCCGACCTTCCGATGCTGTCCCCGTCCTTC
>DAHWNE010000371.1 GCA_027340195.1 Acetobacteraceae bacterium
CGCCCGCATAATTCCGGCCATTGGAGCATCGACGCCTGCCCGGAGAGCCAGTTCGACCTGCATATTCGTGCCGTTGCCGGCCTGAAGCTGCCGGCGGCCATCCGCCACTCCGACGCGGCGATGCGCAACCTGGTGGGGCCCGAGGGAATGGCGCTCTGGCCGGCGGTGACCGCGACCGACGGGCTGATTGGCCATCTCTACGGCAAGGCAGAAGCGCGGCCCGGCCGCAAGATGGGCCATGTGACGCGGCTGTTCCCGCGTGGGGCGCTGCCGGGAGAATTCGGCCTCGCCGCCGCGCTGGGGCCGGCGGCGCCTTGACCCACCCCGCCTTCCGGGCGGTAGAATAGGGTCGATCCCGTCCGGTCCCCCTGGACCGCAACGCGCCGCGCCATGCCGCGCACCGTCAGGAGCGAACATGCCAAGTCTGAACTATGCCGCCCCCACCTCCGTTGCGGAGGCCGTCGCCCTGCTGGCCGGAGCCCCGGGGCGCGCCCGGCCGCTGTCCGGCGGCACCGATCTGCTGGTGCAGCTGCGCTCGGGGCGGATGAAGCCCGAGCTGATCGTCGATACCAAACACATTCCCGGCATGATCGGGATCAGCGGCGATGCCGCGACCGGCTTCACCATCGGCGCCGCCACCTCGGGGGCGATGATGGAGGCGCACGCGGCGCTGAAGGCCGCCTGGCCCGGCGTGGTGGAGGCGATGGACTTGATCGGCTCCGAACAGATCCAGGGCCGCGCCACTCTGGCGGGCAATCTCTGCAACGCCTCGCCGGCGGCGGATTCGGTGCCGGCGATGATCGCCGCCGGGGCGAAGGCGATCGTGGTCGGCCCGGCCGGCGAGCGCGTGGTGGCGGTGGAAACCATCCCCACCGGCCCCGGCCGCACCTCGCTGGCGCCCGGGGAGTTCGTCCGCGCCATCACCCTGCCGCCGCGCGCTACGCGCTCGGGCGATGCCTATCTGCGCTTCATTCCGCGCACCGAGATGGATATCGCGGTGGTCGGCTGCGGGGTGAACGTGACGCTGGACGCGAACGGCGTCTGCGCCGCGGCGCGGGTTTCGCTGGGCGCGGTGGCGCCGACCGCGCTGCTGGTGGAGGACGCCGCCAAGGCGCTGATCGGGCACAAGCTGGATGATGCCACCCTGGCCGCGCTGGACGCCGCCGCGCGCGCCGCCTGCAAGCCGATCACCGACAAGCGCGGCACCATCGAATATCGCATCAAGGTGGCGGGGGTGATGGCCCGCCGCACCGCCGCCATCGCATTCGCGCGCGCCGCCGGCGGCGCGGTTAAGGGACACTGACCGCCATGAGCAAGCACCACGTCACCACCACCATCAACAAGGAACCGGTCGAGTTTCTCTGCGAAACGCAGGAGACCTTGCTGGATGTGCTGCGCAACACGCTGAACCTGACCGGCAGCAAGGAAGGCTGCGCGTCGGGCGACTGCGGGGCCTGCACCGTCATCGTCGATGGCAAGATGGTCTGTTCCTGTCTGATGCTGGCGGTGGAGGCCGAGGGGCGGACCGTCACCACGGTGGAGGGCATCGCCGACGGCGACAAGCTGCATCCGGTGCAGCAGAAATT
>DAHWNE010000396.1 GCA_027340195.1 Acetobacteraceae bacterium
GGCGCGGGTGCCGGGCACCGCGGTCGAGGGCGAGCTGCGTGCGTTCTACCAGCACGCCCATGTCGCGCGCCGGGTATTGGAACTGGCCCGCGGGATGCTGTGCGGGGCGGCGGCGGAGCGGCCCTCGGCCGGTCCGGACCCGGTGCCGCCCTCGGTCGGCGCCTATGTGCCGGTGCGCGCGGGCGGGCGGGACTACGCGATCTACTACGAGACCGCCGGGCAAGGGCGCGATCTGCTCTGTCTACACACCGCCGGGGCCGATTCGCGCCAGTTCCACCGGCTGATGGCCGATCCGCGGCTGACCGCGGGGCATCGGCTGGTGGCCTTCGCCCTGCCGTGGCACGGCAAGTCGCCGCCGCCCGGCGGCGCCGTTCCCGGGTCGTGGCGGCTGGATACCGAGCTTTATGTCGCGCTCATCATGGGCTTCGTCGCCGCGGCCGGGCTGCGCCGGCCGATCGTGCTCGGCGCGTCCATGTCGGGCGAGATCTGCCTGGAACTGGCGCTCCGGCACCCGGATGCGTTCGGCGCCATCATCGCCTGCGAGGCCTGCGAGCAGGTACCGCGCCGCTTCACCGCCTGGCCCTCGCATCCTGAGGTGAACCAGGGGTTCTTCATCCCGGAATGGATTCATGGCCTCTCCGCCCCGCAGAGCCCGGCCGAATGCGTGGCCGCGATCGACTGGCACTACGCCCAGGGCGGGCCGGGCGTGTTCACCGGCGATATCGCCTTCTATGCCGGGGATTGGGACGCGCGCGAGCGGGTCCATCTTATCGACGGGGCCCGGGCGCGGCTGTACATGCTGACCGGGGAGTATGATTATTCCTGCACGGTGGAGATGTCGGCGGCGACGGCGGCGAAAATCCCCGGCGCGCGATTCCGGGCGATGCCCGGCATCGGCCATTTCCCATTCGCCGAGAATCCGGCATTGTTCGCCGAGCATCTGCTGCCCATCCTGGAGGAACGCAAGAATGACCGCGATCACGCTTGAGCAGGCCCAGACCATCGTTTCGGTGGCGTTGCGCTTCGCGCGCGAACAGAAATATCAGCCGCTGGCGGTGGTGGTGCTGGATGCGCGGGGCGTGATGAAGGCGTTCGCCGCCGAGGACGGCACCAGCCTGCGGCGGGAGGAGATCGCGCGCGGCAAGGCGCATGGGGCGCTCTCGTTCGGGATCGGCTCGCGGGCGCTGGCCAAGCGGGCGGCCGACCAGCCGCAGTTCATCGCCGCGGTGACCCATGCGGTGGGCGGCCTGCTGGTGCCGGTTCCGGGGGGCGTGCTGGTGCGCGCCGCCGCCGGCGGGCCGATCATCGCCGCGGTGGGGATTTCCGGCGACGTCTCGGCCAATGACGAGGCGGCGGCGCTGGCCGGGATCGAAGCGGCGGGGCTGCTGGCCGATCCGGGGTGATCGGTTCGCCCGCGCGGCGGCCTTGGGCACTCCGTCAATGGACTCGGACGGGTGGATCGATTATCTCCCCGACACCGGTTGACGCCTCCGACGGTGGCGCGGCCGGGTGACGGTTTCTGACACGGGAGAGGGTCATGGCTTCGCTCAAGGGCAGCAAGACGGAAGAGAACCTCAAGGCCGCGTTCGCCGGGGAATCCCAGGCCAATCGGCGCTATCTCTATTTCGCCCAGAAGGCGGATGTGGAAGGCTACAACGACGTCGCGGCGGTGTTCCGCTCCACCGCCGAGGGCGAGACCGGGCACGCGCACGGGCATCTCGAGTTCCTGGAAGCGGTCGGCGATCCGGCCACCGGCAAGCCGATCGGCAAGACCGCAGATAACTTGGCCGCCGCGGTGGCCGGGGAGACGCACGAATACACCGACATGTATCCGGGCATGGCGCGTTCGGCCCGCGAGGAAGGGTTCGACGAGATCGCCGACTGGTTCGAGACCCTGGCCAAGGCCGAGCGGTCTCATGCCGGGCGGTTCCAGCGCGCGCTGAACGAGCTGTCCTGAGCCGGGGCGTCGAGCGGGGGGCGCGCGCCCCCCGCGGCGTTCCGCGCTTCGCGCCGGGCCTGGCCCGGCGTTCCCGCCCCACCCACGGCCACGATCCGGACCTGCACGATGCGTGAAGGCAGCCTCGACGCGCCCACTCGCCATGCCATCCCTTGGCAGGATCCGGAGTTCACCGATCCGGCGAAGATCGAGGCCGAACTGCGCCGCGTGTTCGACATCTGTCACGGCTGCCGGCGCTGTTTCAACCTTTGCGATTCCTTTCCCAAGCTGTTCGACCTGATCGATGCCTCGCCGACCGGCGAGCTCGACGGCGTGAACAGCGCCGATTTCAAGCCGGTGATCGACGGCTGCACGCTGTGCGACATGTGCTTCATGACGAAGTGCCCATATGTGCCGCCACATGCGTTCGACCTCGATTTCCCGCATCTGATGCTGCGCTATCGGGCGATGGAGGCCGCCGGCGGAAAGCTGGGTCTGGCGGAGAAAGCGCTGGCCGCGACCGACCGCAACGGCCGGATCGCGGGGGCGCTGGCGCCGGTGGCGAACTGGGCGACGCGCCGCGGCAACACCACCACCCGCGCGCTGCTGGCGCGGCTGGCCGATCTCGACCCGCGCGCCGAGCTGCCGAAATATCATCGCCCCGATTTCGTGGCCGCCGCCGCCAAGGCGCCGCCGCCGGTCAACCGCGAGGCTCCGGGCTACGGGCGCAAGGCGGTGATCTATGCCACCTGCTTCGTCAACTACAACGATCCCGACATGGGCGCCGCGGCCCGCGCGGTGTTGGCGAAGAACGGGGTGGAGACCGAGGTGGTGCATCCGCATTGCTGCGGGATGCCGCTGCTGGAACAGGGCCGCATCGGCGAGGTGGCGGACGCCGCCCGCCAGGTGGCCGGCGCGCTGGGGCGTTGGATCGACAAGGGCTACGACGTCATCGCCCTGGTGCCGTCCTGCGCGCTGATGCTGAAATTCGAATGGCCGCTGATCCTGCCCGACGACGCGGCGGTGAAGCGGCTGTCGCAGGCAAGCTTCGACATCAGCGAATATGTGGTGGACATCGCGCGCAAGCAGGGGCTGGCACCGGGAATGGCGCCGATTCCGGGCGGCGTCGCGGTGCACCTGGCCTGCCACGCGCGGGCCCAGAACATGGGCCAGAAGGCCGCCGAGCTGCTGCGTCTGCTGCCGGAGACCGAGGTGACGGTGATCGAGCGCTGCTCGGGTCACGGCGGCTCCTGGGGCTTCAAGGGGGCGCATTTCGACACCGCGCTGAAAATCGGCCGCCCGGTGGCGCGCCAGGCGGCCGGCAGCGGGCGCGGGTTCGTGGCCTCCGAATGTCCGTTGGCCGGGGTGCATATCGCGCAGGGCATGGAAGCCCTGGACGATGCCGCCACCCGCCCCACATTGGCGGGACACCCGATCCAGCTGATGGCGCAAGCCTACGGGCTGATCTGACACGAGGTCGCCGATGTCCGCCCCCCGCCTGATTACCGAGGCCGATCTGCTGGCGCCCGCCGCCTATGCCGCGGTGCGCAGCGAACGCCGCCGCGCGGTGGCCGCCCGCAAGCGGCTGCGCCGGGTGGAGGTGGGACCCTTCGTCACCTTCTACTTCGAGTGCTTCGAGACGATGTGGTTGCAGATCCAGGAGATGCTGCACATCGAGAAGGGCGGGCCGGCGCAGATCCCCGACGAGCTCGCCGCCTACAACCCGCTGGTGCCGAAGGGCGACGAGCTGGTCGCCACCTTCATGATCGAGATCGACGATCCGCTGCGCCGGGCCCGGGTGCTGGCGCGGCTGGGCGGGATCGAGGAATCCCCCTTCCTGCGCCTCGGCACCGAGACCATCCGCGCGGTGGCGGAGGCCGACCAGGACCGTACCTCCGCCGAGGGGAAGGCGTCCTCGGTGCAGTTCGTGCATTTCCCATTCACCCCGGCGCAGATCGCCGCCTTCCGCCAGCCGGGGGCGGAGGCGGTGCTGGGTCTCGATCACCCGGAATACCGCCACATGGCGGTGATCCCCGAAGCGGTGCGCGCCGAGCTCGCGGGCGATTTCGCCTGAGCTTGTCGCGGGGGCGCGGGTGGGGCAGAACCGCCCGCGTCATCCACGACCCGAAGGGGGGATAATCCGTGAAGTTCAGGAAACTACTGCCCGCGCTGGGCATGCTGTCGGCGCTGTGGGGAGGGGCCGCGGTCGCCGCGCCCGCCGCCCCGTCCGTCATCAAGATCGGCACGCTCTATGCCAGTTCCGGTCCCTTCGCCGCCATTTCGATGCCGGTCTATGACGGCGAGAAGCTGTGGGTGAAGCAGATGAACGCCCAGGGCGGCGTTTATGTCGGCGCCTACCACAAGAAGATCCCGGTCAAGCTGATCGCCTATGACGACCAGTCCAGCACCGCCACCGCGGCGACGCTGTATAACCAGCTCATCAGCCAGGATCACGTCGATCTGCTGATGGCCGATTCGGGGTCGGTGCTGACCTCGGTGGCGGTGCCGATCGCCAAGGAACATAAGATGTTCCTGTTCGACGTCTCCGGCACCGGCGGGACCTTCTTCACCAAGGACAATCCCTACATCGCGTTGATGGCGATCCCGGTGTCCACCATCTGGCCGAGCGCGATCTCCAATTTCCTCGACGATGTCGGGGTGAAGAACGGGATCAAGACCGCCGCCATCCTCTATGCCACCAACGACTTCACCGGCACCCAGGCGCACGCGCTGGCCGGGTTCCTCAAGAAGGCCGGCAAGATCAAGATCGTCTATGACCAGGGCGTGCCGACCAGCACCACGAACTATACCGTGCTGATCAACAACATCGCCGCCCATAAGCCGGACGCGGTGATCGAGCTCGGGTTCCCCAACAACGAGATCGCGTTCCTGCGCAACCTGCAGGACTCCGGCGACACGTTCCGCTTCCTGTTCACCGTCTATGGCGGCACCGAGATGGACCTGCTGCTGAAGAATGTCGGCGCCGCGGGGTTGGCCGGCACCTTCAGCTATGTGCCGTCCGCGCTCTACTCGTACAAGGTGAATTACGGGCCGACGCTCGCCCAGTACCGGGCCATGTGGGACAAGGCGTATCCGAAGGGCTCGGGCGTGGAATGGGGATCGAACGCGGTCTATGGCTATCAGGCCTGCCTGGTGATGCAGCGGGCGCTGGCCACCGCCAAGGGCCTGAGCCAGATGGACATCCACAATGCGGTGTTCGCCCTGTCGGGCAAGCTCAAGACGCTTGACGGGACCTTCGAGCTCAACAGCGAAGGCGCGCAGATCGGCGAGATGACACCGATGGGCCAGCTGGTCCGCAAGGGCAAGCACGGCATCGGTATCGTCGCCGTCTATCCGCCGGAATTCGCCAAGGCGAAGGCGGTGTTCGGCAAGTAGCGGCGCGCCGGCCGCGGGCGCGGCTTGCCGGACCCGACCGGGTTTGGCAGAACCGCCCCGCGGTCGGGATGCGACCGCAACCGGCGAAGACTGAACGGGGGAGGCATGAACGTCCGGGGAATGATGGCGGCGCTGGCCTTGCTCGCCGGCTTCGCCACCGCGTCATGGGCCGCAACTGTGCCCAAGGAGATCCGGGTCGGCACGCTCTACGCCAGCACCGGGCCGTTCGCCGCGATCTCCATGCCCGCCTATGACGGGCTGCGGCTCTGGGCACGGCAGGTGAACGCGGCCGGCGGGCTCTATGTGAAGCCCTATGGGCGGAAGATCCCGGTCAGGCTGATCGCCTATGACGACCAGTCGAACACCGCCACCGCGGCGACCCTTTATAACGAACTCATCAGCCGCGACCACGTGAACATCCTGATCTCCGATTCCGGCTCGGTGCTGACCTCGGTCGCGGTGCCGATCGCGCGCGAGCACAAGATGTTCCTGTTCGACATCTCGGGCACCGGCAAGCCGTTCTTCACCAGGGACAATCCGTATATCGCGCTCATGAGCCTGCCGATCTCCACCCTGTGGCCGTCGGTGCAGGCGGATTTCCTCGACAGCGTGGGGCTGCGGGCGGGGATCCGGCGGGTGGCGATCCTCTATGCGACCAACGATTTCTCGGGCACCCACGCCGACGCGCTGGCCGGCTATCTGCGCAAGGCGGGCAAGCTCCGGATCGTCTATGACCAGGGGGTGCCCACCAACACATCGAACTACACGGTGCTGATCAACACCATCGCCGCGACCAAGCCGGATGCGGTGATCGAACTCGGGTTCCCCGGCAACGACATCGGCTTCCTGCGCGCGCTGCACGAATCGGGCGAGCATTTCCGCTATGTCTTCACCCTGTTCGGCGGCTTCGAGATGCATGCGCTGTTGGGCGGCGCCGGAGCGGCGGCGATGGACGGCACCTTCACCTATGTGCCGGCGGCGCTCTACCCCTACAAGGTGAATGACGGCCCCACCCTGGCCGCGTTCCATGCCGCCTGGGACAAGGCCTATCCGAAAGGCTCGGGCGTGCCCTGGGGGGCGGACGGGCTGATGGGCTACATGACCGGGCTGGTGGTGCAGAAGGCGCTGGCCACCACCACCGGCATGGGCCAGCTCGACCTGCGCCGGGCGGTGTTCGCGCAGTCGGGCAAGCTGCGCACCCTGGCCGGAACGTTCCGGCTGAACAGCGAAGGCGGCCAGATCGGCGAGATGACTCCGGTGGGCCAGCTGCATGCCGACGGGCATGGCGGGCTCCGGCTGGTGGCGGTCTATCCGCCGGCGACCGCCCAGGGCAAGCCGGTGTTCGGCAAGTGACGCGGCGGGCGCGGTGCTGATCGGGGCGGTCGTCGCCGGCGTGGTGTTCGGCCTCTATTTCGCGCTGGTGGGGCTCGGCCTCAACCTGGTGTTCGGGGTGATGCGCATCGTCAACCTCGCCCATGGCGACGTGCTGATGCTGGGCGGCTATGCGGCATGGTGGCTGCTGTCGGCGTTCGGCGTGCATCCGCTGGTCGCGGCGGTGCTGGTGCTGGTGGTGTTCGTCGCGGTCGGATATCCGCTCTACTACCTGGTGGTGCCGCAGCTGCAACGGGCGCGGGATTCCGAGATGCTCTCGCTGATCCTGTTCTTCGGCCTCTCGCAGATGATCGAGGCGGTGACCACGATCGCGGTCGGCACCACCGAACGCTCCCTGCCCGGGCGGCTGCTGGGGATCGGGCC
>DAHWNE010000054.1 GCA_027340195.1 Acetobacteraceae bacterium
GTCCAGGGGGCAGCGCCCCCTGGCCTTCCCTTCCCTCACCCTCACTGCCCCCGAGGCCCATCCAGGCTGGTGGTGAACAGGTCGGGGTGCTGGGCCAGTTTCACGATGCTGATGGCAAAGAACAGCCCGGCAAACGCCGCCAACACCAGGATCAGCGCCCAGTTGCGCCCGCGGCGGCGGCGAGCGATTTCTTCCGGCGTCAGCGATGGCGCGGTCATCGCACCAGCTGGTCCACCGCCAGCGCGCAAAAGATCAGGAACAGATACGCAAGCGAGAATCGGAACGCGGCCCGCGCCGGAGCATCGTTGGTCAGCGAACGGCCGGACGCATCCTGCGGGTCCCGCAGCACGCGCACCGCGCTGACCAGGAACCCGATGTCCAGCAACCCGGCGACGCCCGCATACACCGATCCGGAGAAGCCCATCACCCAAGGCAGCAGCGAGACCATCGTCAGCACCAGGGTGTAGAGCATGATCTGGCGCCTGGTCTCTCGCCCGCCGACGACCACCGGCAGCATCGGCACACCGGCCCGGGCGTAATCCTCGCTTGCGTAGAGCGAGAGCGACCAGAAATGCGGCGGCGTCCAGAAGAACACGATGGCGAACAACACCAGCGGCACCAGCGCCACCGAACCGGTGACCGCGGCCCAGCCGATGACGACGGGGAAGGCACCGGCGGCGCCACCGATCACGATGTTCTGCGGCGTCCGCCGTTTCAGCCACATCGTATAGACGAACACGTAAAACAGGATGGAGAGCGCGAGCACCGCCGCGGCGGCGGTGTTCACCGCCAGAAACATCAGCAGGACGGAGGCCGCCGCGAGAGTGATGCCGAAGCCCAGCGCCGCGCCCGGCGGCATCCGCCCGGCCGGAATCGGCCGGTTGCGGGTACGGCGCATCAGCGCGTCGATATCGCGGTCGTACCACATGTTGATGGCGCCGCACGCGCCGGCGCCGACCGCGATGCACAGCACGGCGGTGAAGCCGATGATCGGGTTCACCGTCCCCGGGGCGATCAGCAGGCCGATCAGCCCGGTGAACACCACCAGTGACATCACCCTGGGTTTCAGCAGGGCGATCCAGTCGGCGATATCGGTCTGGTCAACCCGCGAAGCGACCGGCGCCGGGGCGGATGCCTCGGCGCCGCCGGCGGCGGTCTCGGTGACGGAAAGGCTCATGCCGGGTTCAGTCGATCAGCGGCAGTTCCTCGAAGGTGTGGAACGGCGGCGGCGAGGAAACGGTCCACTCCAGCGTGGTGGCACTGTCGCCCCAGTAATTGGCCGCAACCGGCTCCTTCGAGGTGAAGGTACGATACAGCACGTAGAAGAACACCAGGAAGGCGAACCCGGACAGGAACGCGCCCATCGAGGACACGTAGTTCCACCCGGCGAATGCCGTGGGGTAATCCGGATAGCGGCGGGGCATGCCGGCCGCACCCAGGAAGTGCTGGGGGAAGAAGGTCAGGTTGACGCCGATGAAGGTCAGCCAGAAATGCACCTTGCCCCAGAACTCGGGGTACTGGTGGCCGGACATCTTGCCGATCCAGAAATAGAACCCGCAGAAGATCCCGAACACCGCGCCGAGCGACAGCACGTAGTGGAAATGGGCGATCACAAAATAGGTGTTGTGCAGCACCTGGTCCAGGCCGGCGTTGGCCAGCACGATGCCGGTGACGCCGCCCACGGTGAACACGAAGATGAAGCCGATCGCCCACAGCATCGGCACCGTGAACTCGATCGACCCACCCCACATAGTGGCGATCCAGGAGAAGATCTTGATCCCGGTCGGCACCGCGATGACCAGGGTGGCGGCCATGAAATAGGCCCGCGTATCGACCGAGATGCCGGAGACGAACATGTGGTGCGCCCACACCACGAAGCCGATCACGCCGATGGCGACCATCGCGTAGGCCATGCCCAGGTAGCCGAACACCGGCTTCTTGGAGAAGGTGGAGACGACGTGGCTGATGATCCCGAACGCCGGCAGGATCATGATATAGACCTCGGGGTGGCCGAAGAACCAGAACAGGTGCTGGAACAGCACCGGGTCACCCCCGCCGGCGGGTTCGAAGAACGAGGTGCCGAAATTGCGGTCGCAGATCAGCATGGTGATGGCGCCGGCCAGCACCGGGATCGACAGCAGCAGCAGGAACGCGGTCACCAGCATCGCCCAGATGAACAGCGGCATCTTGTGCAGCGTCATGCCGGGGGCACGCATGTTGAAGATGGTGGTGATGAAGTTCAGCGCGCCCAACAGCGAGGAGATGCCCGCCAGATGCAGCGCGAACAAGGTGCAATCCATGCCGATGCCGGGCTGATAGACCGAGTTCGATAGCGGCGGATACAGCGTCCAGCCGGTGCCGGAATCGCCCAGCAGCAGCCCGGTCACGATCAGCGCGAGGGCCGGCGGCAGCAGCCAGAAGCTGATGTTATTCAGGCGGGGAAACGCCATGTCGGGCGCGCCGATCATCAGCGGGATGAACCAATTGCCGAACCCGCCGATCAGCGCCGGCATCACCGAGAAGAAGATCATCAGCAGCCCGTGGGTGGTGACGATCGTGTTCCACTCCTGCCCGACCTGGCAGGGGGTGGTGTTGAAATGCATCATCCGGCAGGCGACGTCGTTGATCACCACGCCATGCGGATGCAGCAGCTGCGCGCGCATGATCTCGGACAGCGCCGCCCCGATGGTGCCACCGACCAGCGCGAAGATCAGATAGAGGGTACCGATATCCTTGTGGTTGGTGCTGAAGAACCAGCGGCGCACGAAGCCCGGCTTGTGGTCGTGATGGGCATGGACGTCGTGGTGGCCGTGATCGTCATGGGTGGTGACGGACATCGCTTGTTCTCTCTCGTTCTCGCGCCGGGCGGGGTCAGCGCTGGGTCGTCGTCGTGTTGGCAGCATAGAGATCGCGGGGGGGACGGGCCGGGACCACCATGGCCGATGCCTGCTTCACCGCCGCCGCCTGCCAGGCCTTGAACTGCGCGGGCGTCACGGCGACGATATCGATCGGCATCCGGCTGTGGTTGGTGCCGCAGATCTGATTGCATTCCCCCTCGTAGATGCCGGGCTTGTCGATCCGCACCCAGGTCTGGATGGTCCGGCCGGGAATGGCGTAGCGCTGCACCCCCAGCGAGGGGATGAAGAAGCTGTGGATCACGTCCGCGCTGGTGATGAGGAACCGAACATTCTCGCCCACCGGAAGCACCAGCGGGTTGGACGCGGTCAGCAGCCGCGCCTCCCCAGCCTTCAGCTTGTCGCCGGGAACGATGGCGCTGATGTAATCCAGCCCCTTGGCGTTCGGGTAGCTGTATTCCCAGTACCACTGATGCCCGGTGACGTTCACGATCAGCTTCGGATGCGCTGTGTTGTTCTCGTAGAACACCAGCCGGAACGACGGGATCGCAATAACCACCAGAATGAGGATGGGAATCAGCGTCCAGGCGATCTCAAGGAACGTGTTGTGCGCGGTCAACGTGGGGTGCGGGTTTCGCTTGGCATTGTAGCGCCACATCACCCACACCAGCAGGGCGCCGACGAAAATGGTTATGAAAATGATGATGCCGAGGACCATGTTATTGAGGGCGATCATGTCATGCTTGACCGGGCTGTAGCCCGGCTGCAGGCCGATCTCCCACGGCACCGGATGGCCCAGCACCGGCTCGGGCGGCAGCTTCACCCCCTCCGAGCTGCGGGTCAGGATCACCGGCGCCGGGCCGGCGGCCAGCGCCGGGGCCGCCAACGCCAGATTGGCCAGCAGGGTCAGACCGGCGCCAAGCCGGCCAGCAACGCGCATCGACCGCATCATTCCGAGCTTTCATCCCCCATTCGGCCCGTCCGCCGGGATATGCCGGCGGACGGATCGGACCGGCGGCAACCCCGCCAAGGGGTGGCGTAGCGAAGCCGGCCAACCAGATCAAGCACCATGTCGCGCCGCGGCATGGATTATCCCGCCACCCCGGCCCCGCCGCCCAGCGCATCGAGGAACCGCGCGCAGAACCGCTCGGCGGTGGCCGAGAACACCGCCGCCGCCAGCGCGCGGTGCCGGGCCTGCCGCTCCTCGTGACGCATGGTCAGCGCGGCGTGCATCGCCGCGGCGATCTCGTCCGGGTCGTAAGGATTGACCAGCAATGCCGCCCCCAGCTCGGCCGCGGCGCCGGCGAAGCGCGATAGGATCAGCACCCCGGGGTCGGCCGGGTCCTGCGCCGCGACATATTCCTTGGCCACCAGGTTCATCCCGTCGCGCAGCGGCGTCACCACCGCCATCGCCGCCGCCCGGTAGAACCCGGCCAGGGTCTCCCGGCGCAGCGGGCGGGTCATGTAGCGCAGCGGCACCCAGTCGAACTCGGAGTAATGGCCGATGATCTCCCCCACGATGCGATCGAGCTCGACCCGCAAAGCCCGGTATTCGGCCACGTCCTCGCGCGAGCGGGCGGCCACCTGCAGGAAACTCACCCGCCGGCGATGCTCGGGATGGCGGGCCAGCAGCCGGGCGAACCCGTCCAGCCGCTGCGGCAGACCCTTGGAGTAGTCCAGCCGGTCCACCCCGATCGCCAGCGCGCGCCCGGCCAGGCTGGCGCGCAGCCGCCGCAGCTCCGACCCGGCGGCGGCGGAGGCGGCGGCGGCGGCGAAGCCCGCGGCGTCGATCCCGATCGGCACCGCTTCCGCCCGCGCCTGCCGCCCGCCCAGGCTGACCACCGGCCCGGCGACCGCGAGGCCCAGGATATCGGTGGCGGCGCGCAAGAAGCTGTCGCGATACTCCTCGGTATGGAACCCCACCACGTCATAGGCGGCCAGCGCCGCCAGCACCTGCTCGGCCCGCGGCAGGGCGCGCAGCACCTCCGGCGGCGGGAACGGGGTATGCAGGAAAAAGCCGATGCGCTGGGTCACGCCGCGCGCGCGCAGCGCCTCGCCCAGCGGAATCAGATGGTAGTCATGCACCCAGATCAGATCGTCCGGCCGCAGCAACGGCGCCAGTGCGGCGGCGAAGCGGTCGTTGACCGCCCGCCAGGCGTGGTATTCCTCGTCACGGTAATGGACCAGGCCCAGGCGGAAATGCAGCAAGGGCCACAGCACGTTATTGCTGAACCCGGAATAATACAGCCGGTACTCCGTTTCCGATAAATCGATGGTGGCATAAGCTACTCCGTCGCCGCCGACGGTCTCGGCCGGGATCGCCGCCGGACGCGCCGCCCGTCGGCCGGACCAGCCGAACCACAGCGCCCCGGGGCGCAGCGCGTCCGCCAGCGCGACCGCGAGGCCACCCGCCCGCGGCCCGCGCTCGGTGGGCAGCGGCACCCGGTTGGAGACCACCACCAGCCGCGGCGCGCTCATGCCGCCGCCCCGGTTTGCGGCGGGAACCGGTCACACCCTGCCCAAAAAAAGCCAGACCCGGATCGCTTAATCCGCCCGACGCCGGAGAGAGCATGATGCGCATCGCCCAAATCGCCCCACTGACCGAATCCGTCCCGCCTCGCCTGTATGGCGGCACCGAACGGGTGGTCTCGTTCCTGACCGAGGAGCTGGTCCGCCAGGGCCACGACGTGACCCTGTTCGCCAGCGGCGACTCGCAGACCACGGCGCGGCTGGCGCCGATGGCCCCACGCGCGCTGCGCTTCGAGACCGGGTTGCGCGACCACATGGCGCCGATCCTGGGGATGCTGGAAGACGTCTATCGCCGCGCCGACGAATTCGATGTGCTGCATTTTCATCTCGATTACCTCTCCTATCCGCTGTTTTCCCGCCAGCGCACGCCGTTCCTGACGACATTGCACGGCCGGCTCGATCTGCCGGAGCTGCGCCCGGTCTATGCCCGGTTCCCGTCCGCGCCGGTGGTTTCCATCTCGGACGCGCAGCGCCGCCCGCTGCCGGAAGCGAATTTCATCGGCACGGTCTATCACGGTCTGCCATTGGACCTGCTCACGCCGCGCCCGGTCAAGCCCGGCTATCTCGCGTTCCTCGGCCGCATCTCGCCCGAAAAGGCACCGGACCGCGCGATCCGCATCGCCCGCCGCGCCGGAATACCGCTGAAAATCGCCGCCAAGGTCGATCGGGTGGACGAAGAGTACTTCCGTACCAAAATCCGTCCGATGATCGACGGCCGTCACGTGGAAATGATCGGCGAAATCGGCGACGCCGCCAAGCCCGAGTTCCTGGCCGGCGCCTCCGCCCTGCTGCTGCCGATCGACTGGCCGGAACCGTTCGGCCTGGTGATGATCGAGGCGATGGCCTGCGGCACCCCGGTGATCGCCTTCCCCGCCGGCTCGGTGCCGGAGATCATCGAGGACGGGCGCACCGGCTTCATCGTCCGCGACGAGCGTGAGGCGGTGGCCGCGCTGGGGCGGATCGGCACGCTGTCGCGCGCGGCGATCCGGGCCCGGTTCGAGGAGCGGTTCAGCGTGGAGCGGATGGCCGCCGACTACCTCACGCTCTACCGCGGCCTCATCGCGCGGGCTCGGCCGCGGCTGCGCGCGGTCGGCTGACGCCGACCGGGTTTTTACTGCACCGGGGAAAAATCGGTCGGCTTCAGGATCCGGTTCTGCATATCGATGACCACCCCGAGCTCGGCGCCGCGGCGGAGGAAATCCTGCCAGGCCGGATCCGCCGCCATGGCGTTGCGCCGGCGCTCGCGGTCGCCCTGGTCCTCGTAGCCCCAGAGATGCACCACCCGGTTGAGCGGCCCCTCCACGGTGGTGAACCAGCCCAGGCAGCGGCCGAGGTATTTCTGCTGCAGCGGCCAGGCGAACTCCTTGTAGAGCGCCACGAACTCGCCCATGCGGTTGGGCTTGCAGGTGTAGATTCGCAGATCGACGATCATGCCGGGGACCTCCCTTGCTGACGGCGCCCCGGAGTAGCCGCTTCCCCGGTGGCGCGAAACCCCGACCCCTGGCATGACGCGCCGGGCAGAATGGAGGCACCGATGGCGGCATCGCTGTGGACCCGGATCGGCGTGACGGCGCAGCTGCTGGGGGCGGCGGCGATGATCGGCAGCGGCGAGTGGCAGCTGGTCCGCGCGGTGCCCCGGCTCGACCCGTTCGTGGCGGTCGCCGCGATGGCGCTCAATCTGGTGGTGATCGGCGTGCTGCTGGCGGGGATGGCGATGCTGCGTCTGCTCTGGGACCGGCAGACCAGGCTCGAACGCGCCGGCCGCTGAGCAGCCCCGCCATGGCGTCCGCCGCCGATCGGTGTAGGATCGCTCGGCATCGCGGGAGGGACGGGATGAAGATCGAACGGGTCGAGACGCTGCGGGCGGATGCCGGCTGGCGCATGTTCTCCTATCTGAAAATCAGCACCGCCGACGGCATCATCGGCTGGTCGGAGTTCAACGAGAGCTTCGGCTCCACCGGCCTCGCCGACGTGATCGACGGGCTGGCCCCGGTGCTGATCGGCAAGGACCCGCGCCGGTTCGAGGCGATCACCCAGCATCTGCACGTGCTCACCCGCCAGTCGCGCGGCGGGATCAACCAGCAGGCGATCGCGGCGATCGAGAACGCGCTGCTCGACATCGCCGGCAAGGCGGCGGGGATGCCGGTGTGCGCGCTATTCGGCGGGCCGATCCGCGAGCGGATCCCAGTCTATTGGTCGCATTTCGGGACCTACCGGGTGCGCTCGGCGGCGCTGATGGGGGTGCCGGCGATCGGCAGCTACGACGATCTCGCCCGCCACGCCGAGGAGGTGAAGGCGCGCGGCTTCCGGGCGCTGAAAACCAATATCCTCCCGATGGGCGCCACCGGCCCGGTGAGCTTCACTCCCGGATTCGGACGCACCCCGGGCTGGCCGGAGCTCAATTGGGACAACCGGCTGCTGGCCGGGCTGACCAAGCAACTCACCACCATCCGCGCCGCCGTCGGGCCCGAAATGGGAATGATGCTGGACGTGAATTTCCACTTTAAGACCGAGGGCTTCCGCCGCATCGCCGAGGCGGTGGCGCCGGCGCATCTCACCTGGCTCGAGATCGACACCCATGACGCGCCGTCGCTGGCGCTGATCCGCCGCGATGCGCCCTGCCCCATCGCCTCCTGCGAGACCTTGCACGCGCGGCGCGAGTTCCGCCCGTATTTCGAGGCTTACGCGATGGACGTGGCGATCGTCGATGTGATCTGGAACGGGCTCGCGGAATCGCTGAAGGTGGCGGCGATGGCGGATGTGTACGAGACCAACGTGGCGCCGCATAATTTCTACGGCCATCTGTGCAGCGCCATCAGCGCGCAGTTCTCGGCCACGGTGCCGAATTTCCGCATCA
>DAHWNE010000017.1 GCA_027340195.1 Acetobacteraceae bacterium
CTCCCGCCGGATACGGCGCGCGCCCGCGCGCTGCGGGCGGTAAGGCGCGGCTTCATGGCCAAGGCCGAACCGCAATTCCGCCACATCGTCGGGCTGGTCGCCGCGCATGACTTGGCCGCCTTGCCGGAACCGAAGCTGCACCGCTTCTCGGTGCGCTGGCTGGCCACCTTGCAGGCCCCGCGCGACGCGGTGTTGGCGGCGGCCGAACGCGGCGCGCATGCGCGCCACGCCGCCGCGTTGACCCGGCTGTCGCTCTCGCTGCTGGGGCTGGTCCTGGCGCTGGGGCTGGCGGTGGGCGCGGGGATGCTGTTGTGGCGGCGGGTGGTGGTCTCGCTGGGCCGGCTGACCGGCACCATCGAGGCGCTGGCGCGCGGCGCGCTCGACACGGAGGTCCCCGAACGCGCGCGCGGCGACGAGATCGGCGCCATGGCGGCGGCGATGGAAACCCTGCGCGCCGGCGCGCTGGAGGCGCGCCATGTGGCGGAGCAGGCGGCGGCCACCCAGGCGGCGAAGCTCGCCGAGGCCGAACGGATCGCCGCCCTGCTGGGCAATTTCGAGCGTGGCGCGGCCGAGGCCACCGCGGGCGTCGCCGAGGCCACCGCCACCCTCAACCACACCGCCGGCACGCTCGGCGAACTCGCCGCCGGGGCCGAGGGCGAGGCCGGCCGCATCGCCGACAGCGCCGCCGGCGCTTCGGCCGGGGTGGATCAGCTGGCCGCCGCCACCGAGGAACTCTCCGCCTCCATCCGCGAGATCGCCTCGCGCATGGCCGACGCCGCGGCGGCGGTGGAGCGCGCCTCGCAGGACGCCAACGGCTCGGCCCAGCGCGTCTCGGTGCTGGCCGAGACCGCCGCCGGCATCGGCGAGGTGGTGCGGCTGATCGAGGACATCGCCGGCCAGACCAACCTGCTGGCCTTGAACGCGACCATCGAGGCGGCGCGCGCGGGCGATGCCGGCAAGGGCTTCGCGGTGGTCGCCGGGGAGGTGAAGGGGCTGGCCAACCAGACCGCCCAGGCCACCGGCAAGATCGCCGCGCAGATTTCCACCATCCAGTCGCAGACCTCGGAATCGGTCGCCGCCATCGCCAAGGTGGCGGAGACGATCGGGGCGCTGACCATGATCGCCACCACCGTCGCCAGCGCGGTGGAACAGCAGCGCGCCGCCACCGACGAGATCGCGCGCAGCGTGCAGCTGGCCGCGCAGGGCACCGGCACCGTCTCCTCCGGGATCACCGGTCTGCGCGAGCGCACCGGCCAGACCGCCGGCGCGGCGGAGAAAATCCGCGGCGTGGCCGGGGACCTGGACGGGCGGCTGCGGGTATTGCAAGGCAGCGTGAGCACGCTGCTGACCGGGATCCGTCAGGCCGCCTGAACCGGGACCAACGGCGCCAGCGCCGCCGCCTTGCCATGGGCGGCGGTCAGCACCGAGCCGGGCGGCACCGCGCGCCATTCCTCCCGCCGCTCGTCGATCGGCTCGGAGACCACGATCACCCGCGTCTCGTCCTGGTGGTAATAAAGCGTGGGGGGGGCGTTGTCGGAGGCCCAGCGGAACGCCCAGATCGTCTCCCCATCGGTCAGCGCGGCGGTGAAGCGCAGCGCGGCGCCGATGCCGGCGGCCTCCATCTCGGCCCGCACCAACCCCAGCGTCTCGGCGATCGCGCGCGGCGGGTCCTCGGCCAGCCCGCGCGCCTGGGCGGCCAGGAACAGCGCCTCGGTATCGGTGGTGCCGACCCGCGCCGCGTAGAGCGCATCCGGGATCAGCGCCTCGATCCGCCGCCGGATGGCCGCGAACCCGCCGATCTGCCCGTTATGCATGAACAGCAGCTTCCCCGCCGCGAACGGGTGGCAGTTGGCGCGCATCGTCGCGGTGCCGGTGGCCGCGCGCACATGGGCGAAGAACAGATGCGAGCGCACCTGCCCGCAGATCGACAGCAGATTCTCGTCCGACCACGCCGGATGCACCTCCCGGTACAGCCCCGGGCGCGGCCGCTCGCCGTACCAGCCGATGCCGAACCCGTCGCCGTTGGTCTCGGTGCGGCTCTCCACCGCGTGGCGCGACTGCTGGATCAGCGAATGCGACGGCGAGGCGACCACCTCCTCCAGATAGATCGGGGCGCCGTGATAGGCGAGGAAACGGCACATGCGGGATCGCTCCGTCGGAACCGGACGAAATCATTTACCGCCGGGATCGTCCGGGTCAAGCGAAATCGGCCGCATTGACGAAATGACCGCGATGGCGGACACGCCCGGCGGCACTCTCCGGGGACGGCGGATGGCAATCCTGCGACGCGGCTGGCGCGGCGGCCTGCTCGGCAATCTCTATCGCAAGTGGCTGCACAAGTTCTACGTCAACGACCTGTGGCTGGACGTCCGGCTGGCCGCCAAGCGCGAGGCGGTGGACTACGTCATGGCCCACATGACCGAAGCCACGGTGCGCCGCGACCGCTACGACCTGCTGGGCTTCGCCCTCGCCGCCGCGCCCACCGAGGGGCTGGTGCTCGAATTCGGCGTCGCCAAGGGCGCCTCGCTCCGCCACCTCGCCGGCCTCACCGCCCGCCAGGTGCACGGCTTCGACAGTTTCCAGGGCCTGCCCGAGGCCTGGGGCGGCACCGGAGAGGCGGCGGGCGCGTTCTCCACCGCCGGCCGCCTGCCGAGGCTGCCCCCCAACGCCCGCCTGCATGTCGGCTGGTTCGACGCCACCCTGCCCGACTTCCTCGCCGCCCATCCCGGCCCGGTCGCGCTGCTGCATATCGACTGCGACATCTACGCCTCCACCGTCACCGTGCTCACCGCGCTCGCCGATCGGATCGGCCCCGGCACGGTCATCGTGTTCGACGAGTATTTCAACTACCCCGGCTGGCGCGGTCACGAATGGAAGGCGTTCCAGGAATTCATCGCCGCGAGCGGCCACGCCTACAGCTACCTCGGCTACTCCGCCGAGCGCGGGCATGTCGCGGTGCGGATCGGCTGATTCACGTCTTCTCGAAATCGATCCGTTCGTTCACCGGCAGACCGGTGAGGAACCGGCGCAGGCAATCCAGCCCCAGCTCCACCGCCCCCAGCCGCACCCATTCCCGCCCGCCCAGGATGCGCGACCGCCGCGTCTCCAGCCGCCCGGCGGTGGCGATCGCCAGATAGATGCTGCCGCCGAAATCGATCGCGTCCGGCCCCTCGTCCAGCGCGATCAGCACCGCCATCGCATGGCTCGCCCCCGAGCCGGCGCGGATCGCCCGCGCCGCCGCCGCCGCCGCGTCCTCGGAAAACGGCCCCAGCGCCGGCGCGTCCTCGAGCCCCACCGCGGCGGCCAGATCGGCCGGATCGCGCGCCACCACGGCGCGGCGGAACACCGCCTCCGCCCCCGGCAGCGGACCCAGCCGGGCCGCGATCTGCCCGGCGGTGAAGGTCTCCACCAGCGACAACGTCCCGCCGGCGGCAGAGAGCGCCGCCAGCACCTCGCCCTCCAGCGTGCGGTCATCCTCGGCCAGGATGAAATTGCCCAGCCGGCGGCGGATCTCGGCCTCGATCGGGGCCAGCCTGGCGGCCACCTCCTCGGGGCTCGCGCCGCGCACCGTCAGCTTGGTCTCGAGCTGCGGGTAATGCGCGCGGAACCCCAGCTTCACCGACCCGTCCGGCGCCAGCGCCTCGATCCCCTCCAGCAGCGCGTCGGCATGGGATTCGCCGATGCCGTAGGAGTGGAACCGCTTCAGCCGGATCGTCGTCGGCCCGCCGGCGCGCGCCAGCAGCCGGGGGATCACCTGCTCCTCCAGCATCCGCCGCAGCTCGCGCGGCACGCCGGGGGTGAAGAAGAACCGCGCCTGGCCGATATCCAGCGCGAAGCCGCAGGCGGTGCCGATCGGGTTGTCCAGCACCTCCGCCCCTTCCGGCAGCATCGCCTGCTTGCGGTTGTTGGGCGGCATGGTGCGGGCGCGGCGGGTGAAGAACGCCTCCATCCGCGCCAGCCACTCCTCGTTCAGCACCAGCCCCACCCCGGCGGCGGCGGCGGCGACCTCCTGCGACAGGTCATCGACGGTGGGGCCGAGCCCGCCGTTCACGATCACCGCGTCGGCCCGCCCCGCCGCCAGCCGGAACGCTTCGAGCAGCCGCGCCCGATCGTCGCCCACCGTGGTGCCCCAGACCACCGTCAGCCCCACGTCTTCCAGCTTCTGGCTGATGTAGCTGAAATTGGTGTTGGTGATCTTGCCGGTCAGCACCTCGTCGCCGGTGCAGAGGATCTCGATGCGCATCGGCGGGTCCTTCAATAGGCCAGGAACCCGCCGTCCACCGGCAGGGTCACCCCGGTCACGTAGCGGGCGAGGTCCGAGGCGAGGAAGATCGCCGCCCCCGCGATATCCGCCGGCTCCCCCAGCCGTCCCAGCGGGATCCGCCCGGCGAAGCTCTTCATGTAGTCGGGATTCTCGCGCGCCTTGGCATTCAGGGGCGTGGCGATCATTCCCGGCCCGATCGCGTTCACCCGCACCCCGAGCGGCGACAGCTCGATCGCCAGTGCCTTGGTCAGCATCCGCACCCCGCCCTTGGAGGCGGTGTAGGCGGCCGAATTGGGCAGCGCCACGAAGGATTGGATCGAGCCGATATTGATCACCACCCCGCGCGCGGCGATCAGTTGCTCCCGAAACGCGGTGGTGACGATATATGGCCCGTCCAGGTTCACCGCCAGCGTCGCGTCCCACTCCGCCCGCGCCTCCGGCCGGTCCATGGTGCCGCGGCGGATGATGCCGGCATTGTTGACCAGGATGCCCACCGGCCCGTCGGCGATGGAGGCGGCGAGCGTATCCACCGCCGCCCGATCGGTGACATCGAGCCGCACCGGGCGCGCGGCGGCGCCGAGCTCGGCCGCGACCCTCGCCGCCGCCGCCTCGTTCACATCCGCCACGATCACCCGCGCGCCCTCGGCCACGAAGCCGCGCGCGATCCCCTCGCCGATCCCGGAGCCGGCGCCGGTCACCAGCGCCAGCCGTCCCGCCAGGAGTCCCGCCATGCTCAGCGCGCCATCGCCGCGGTGGCCGCGCCCGGTGTCGCGGTGCGCCCGCCATCGACCACGTAATGCGCCCCGGTGACGTTGCCGGCCAGGTCCGAGCAGAGGAACAGCACCACGTTCGCCACCTCCTCGGCGGTGCCGTAGCGGCCGATCGGCAGCGAGTCCTGGTAGCGCCGGCTGGCCGCCGCGGGGTCGTTCGGGGAGACCATGGATTCCAGCGAATGGATCATGCGGGTATCGATCGGTCCGGGGCAGACCGCGTTGACCCGCACCCCGGCGCGCGCCACTTCCCCGCCCGCGACCTTGGTCAGCCCCAGCACCGCGTGCTTGGAGGCGACATAGGCCGGCATCCCCGGCGTGCCCACCAGGCCGGCGACCGAGGCGGTATTGACCACCGCGCCCCGCTTCTGCGCCAGCATCACCGGCAGTACGTGGCGCAGCCCCAGGAACACGCCCTTCACGTTCACGCCCATCACGGCGTCGAACATCGCCTCGTCATAGGCGGCGGTGGGGGCCACGCTGCCCTCGATCCCGGCGTTGTTGTGGAAGCAGTCGATGGCGCCGAACGTGTCGAGCGCGGCCTTCACATAGGCGGCGACGTCGGCCGATTTGGTGACGTCGGCGGCGACGAAGATCGCCTCCGCGCCGCCCTGGCGGGCGATGCCGGCGGTGGCCTCCCCGGCGGCGGTGTCACGGTCCACCACCACCAGCTTCGCGCCGCGCTGCGCGAACCCCAGCGCGCTGGCCCGGCCGATGCCGTTGCCCGCGCCGGTGACCAGGGCGACCTTGCCGGTGAAATCCATCCGTCCCTCCCGTTGCTGAACTGGCCGGCACAGCACGCCCGGTTCGGCGGCGTTTGGCAAGGGGCGGCGGGGGCTTGGTTGCGGGGCTTCTGGCCTTGCGCTAGGCACGACCGAATGATCGAACGTGCTGCGCGCGGGTACGAGGTGCATTGGGCGGCGCCTCCGCCAGGCTACGGGGCGGGCAATTGGGCGTTGTCCGATCGAAATACTGATCCGCCGCCTCCGTGACCCGAAGCAGCAGGCGAATGAACAAGCCGCCCAGCAACTTCATATCCCGGATAGCCGCCAGTTCTTCACCCTCGGCGACAGGCGTGCCGTGGGCGGCTTCGTTACGCCGTCTCCAAGCGGCATCTTCATCTTCGCCGAGTTCCAGGCCGAGCGCTTCCATCAGACCCCTGAGGCGCGGCCGTTGGTCTATGCGGTTCAATAAGTCGAGCTTGGACTTCCATGCTTCTTTTGCCTCGTCAGGAGCCTCAATGCCGGCGATAGTGGTGGCCAGGTTCCTTCGGATGTTTTTCCAGACAGCGGGATCCACAGTGCATGTACGGATAGCGTCAGGACAGCTCTTGAGATAGGTGTTCTGAAGAGCTACGATCGCTGCTCCGAAAACAACCGGCGCGATATGTGGCGGCGCTGCGCAGGCATGCCAGTAGGCCCAGCTCAAGTTGGCAAGGTCCAATTTCTCGAAGTCTCTCATGAACGCCCCGACCGCCCGTGTCAGCCGCGCAGGGCTCAGCTCTCCGTCAAAGCGCGGCCCCATTGGAGCTGGTAGCTCCGTCGGCGTGTCGAAGAACCGCTTCTCCATGCTATAGGCGCTCTGCGCTAAGGTGGATATAATACACCAATTTCCGTCATAATTAGTAGTTCCTAGATAAATTAAGTATCGTCCTAGGGCCAATGATAGGGCTGTTCTAACCTTTCTCCTAAAGGATTCATTTGGATTGCCGACAAATATGATACAGCCCGGTTTGATTGACCCGGGGCGATCCTCTGGGTGAAGAGCGCATACATAGAACGTGAATCCTTCAACGTTAAGCTTAGCTGTATTCTGGGTATAGCGTAACCTTCCATCTCGCTTCCAAACGGTAATCCGGTCGTCGAGGGTTATGCCTTCTCTCGATTCGGCGCTGACCACGCACTCGGACGAAGTGGTCGGCCAATACAAGCCCTTTAGTGGGAGGTTTTCTAACCAGTCTATGACATAGGATACCGGATTTCTTCTCGGATTGTGTGTTTTGGCGATATGTATCTGCGCCGATTCCCGGCGCATTGTCGTGACAGATCCATTGTAAAAAGACGAAAGTTCGAACGGAATAACCCCAGAAAGTTCCGCATCTATTCCGCTAGGGTTGCTCAGCAAGACTTGCTCTGTAGAGATCCAGACCGTCCCTGGCGGGCGCATAACCCACGCCAAATTCGCGTTAGGTGGAACCTCCGTTGTCACGATTAAGCGCAGATTTTCGTCACGCCGAATTGAAAGCCGATAAACCGGCATATGAAGAGGGCCGGGATCACGAACCTCGAAATTTCCGCCGTTTAGCAAATCGAGGCATTTTTCGGAGAGATCGACCATCGTAGAACCTCGTGATTCGATACTGCCTGTCGACTCTTGGGCGGGACCTCTAGTCTTATGGTGGAGGCAACAAAAGATAACAGAAAAACAGCCTGGCTCCATCCATATCGAAAGTCACCGTGGAATTACCGCATTTTTGTTATCAATATACGAATTGTTTACAACTAATATCGATGCTATTCTCTTCGATGCCCACAAGCACAGATCCTACGCCTGCTTCAGCGCGATCAACCCCCGCCGGATCTTCCGCCCCCGCTCCACCTTGTCCTCGATATACGCCGCGTCCCCCCAGCGCACCGCCCGCGCCATCGCCTGCGCGTCCTCGGTGAAGCGCGCCAGCATCTCCAGCAGCGCCTCCCG
>DAHWNE010000019.1 GCA_027340195.1 Acetobacteraceae bacterium
GTCCCGCCGCCGCCGATGCCGTCCGCCGGGCCCGCGCCCTGCCCGGACTCGCGGTGGGGCTGCATCTGGTGGTGATCGAGGGGCCGGCGGTGCTGGGGCGGCGGGAGATCCCCGATCTGCTCGGCCCCGACGGGCGGTTTCCCTCGGACCAGCTGCGGCTCGGGCTGCGCTATGCGTTCCACCCGCGCGCGCGCCGCCAGCTGGCGGCCGAGATCGCGGCCCAGTTCGCCGCCTTCGCCGCCACCGGGCTGAGGCTGGATCACGCCGATGCCCATAAGCACATGCATCTGCACCCGGTGGTGGGGCGGATGATGATCGCCGCCGGGCGTCGGCACGGGCTGCGCGCGCTGCGGGTGCCGGCCGAGCCGCCGGCGCTGCTGGCGCGAGCCGGCGGCCGGCCGGGCCTCGGGGATCGGGCGCTGTTCCTGTGGTCGCGGCTCCTGCGGGCGCAGGCGCGGCGGGCCGGGCTGGTGGTGCCGGATGCGGTGTTCGGCCTGCACTGGACCGGGCACATGACCGCGGCCCGGCTGGCGGCGCTGTGGCCGGTGCTGCCGGCGGGGCTGTCCGAACTCTATTCCCACCCCGCCGCGGCGCGGGATGCGGCGCTGACGGCGCTGATGCCGGGCTACGATCCGCTGGGCGAGTTCGCCGCCCTTTGCGCCCCGGCTCCGCCCGGGGTGTGCCTGACGCGCTACGCCGCCAGCGGCACCGACCAGGCGTCGTAGCCGTAGAGCCAGCCCGGATCGTCGGTGCCGCCATGCATCCAGGTGTTGGCGCTGCTGATCCCCTGGATGCGGGCGGTGCGGGGCCGGCGGGTGGCGGCGTAGCGGGCGAGCGCGGCCGGAAGCTCGGCGGCGCCGTCGAGGCAGCGGGCCAGGATCACCGCGTCCTCGATCGCGGTCGCCGCGCCCTGGGCCATGTAGGGGGTCATCGGGTGGCAGGCGTCGCCGAGCAGGGCGATCGCGCCCTCGCCCCAGCGCGGCATCGGCTCGCGCTCCAGGATCGCCCATTTGTGGCAGGCGGGGCAGGCGTCCAGCACCGCGCGGACTTCCGGGTGGAAGCCGGCGAAGGCGGCGCGCAGCTCGGCCACGTCGCCGGCGGCGGACCAGGATTCGGCGGTGATGAAATCGCCCGGTTCGGGCACCGAGGTGACCAGATAGACCTCGGAGCGGGCGGCGTCGGTATAGTAGATCACGATATGACGGTCGGGGCCCCACCATTTGGTGCGGGAGGGGCGGATGCCCGGGCCTTCGATGCGGGCGGCGGGGAAGACGGCGCGATAGGCGATGCGGCCCTTGTGCAGCGGTGCGTCGGGACCGAACAGCAGGGCGCGGGTGACGGAATGGACGCCGTCGGCGCCGATCACGGCGTCGGCCTCGGTGCTTGTGCCGTCGGCGAAGACCAGGCGATAGCGGGCGCCGGCGGAGTCGATGCCGGTGAGGCGGCGGTTGAGGTGGATGCGGTCGGCGGGCACCGCCTCGGCCAGCGCCTGGTGCAGGGTGGCGCGATGGAGGCAGAGGAACGGGGCGCCGTAGAGGGTGGGCGGCATCGGCAGCTCGCGCAGCACCTCGCCCGAATCCCAGGCCCGGTTGAGATGCGAGAAGGGCTGGAAGCCGACGGGTTCGAGGCGATCGAGCAGGCCGAGGCCGCGCAGCGCGTGGCAGGCATTGGGCAGCATCTGCACCCCGGCGCCGACGCGGGCGAAGGCGCGGGCCTGTTCGTGGACGGAGACGTCGATGCCGATGCGGCCGAGGGCGATGGCGGCGGCGAGGCCGCCGATGCCGGCGCCGACGATGGCGACATGGGGGGTGGAGGATGGGCGCATGACGGTCTCCCTGCGGCGGCGATTTTGCGGCGATGCTGCGCCGGGGCGCGGGTGGGGGGAAGGGTCTTGTGGAGGGGGAGGAATGAGTACATATTGGGTGGGCACAATGGAGGCTCACCCATGCTTGCCACCGATGCCCCCGGCCGCCAGGTGGGGGTGCGCGAGTTCCGCGATCACCTGACCACCCTGCTGCGTGAGGCGGCGGCGGGGCAGAGCGTGCTGATCACCGCACATGGCAAGGTGCTGGCCGAGCTGCGCCCGCCGCCGCCTTCCGCCGCCCCGCGCCGCCCCGGGGCGCTGCGCGGGCAGATCCGCATGGCGGCCGATTTCGATGCCACGCCGGATGAGGTCCTGGACGTGATGGAGGGCGGGGGGGAAGGCGTGGGCTGATCCCTCGCGTTTACCCGTTCTTCATCGCGGGGGCGGCAGCATGGCCGGCGTGAAATGCCTGCTCGATACACACGCGCTGCTGTGGTGGCTGGACGATGACAATCGGCTGGGGCCGGCGGCGCGCGCGCTGATCGCCGATTCGGCGACCGAGGCGCTGGTGAGCGTGGTCTCGCTGTGGGAAATCACCGTCAAGCAGCGGATCGGCAAGATCGAGGTCGATATTCCGGCGCTGCTGCGCGCGACCGAGGCAGCGTTCGCGGTGTTGCCGATCCGGCCCGCGCATCTGCGCCGGCTGGCGGCGCTGCCGGCGCATCACCGCGACCCGTTCGACCATCTGCTGATCGCCCAGGCCCAGGCCGAGCGGGCCCGGTTCGTCACCGCCGATGCCCGCGCCGCGCTCTATCCGGTGACGGTGCTGGGCTGCGGGTCAGGCTGAGGCGGCCAGTTTCGCCTCGATCCGGTCCCAGATCGCGCCGGCCAGGTTGGTGCCGTCGAAGCGGCCGATCTCCTGGATGCCGGTGGGCGAGGTGACGTTGATCTCGGTCAGGTAGTCGCCGATCACGTCGATGCCGACGAAGATCAGCCCCTGTTCGCGCAGGGTGGGGCCGATGGCGGCGCAGATCTCGCGGTCGCGGGCGGTGAGCGTCGATTTCTCCGGCCGTCCGCCGACATGCATGTTGGAGCGCGCCTCGCCGGCGGCGGGGACGCGGTTGATCGCGCCCATCGGCTCGCCATCGACCAGGATGATCCGCTTGTCGCCCTGGCGGACGGCGGGTTCGTAGCGCTGGATCATCAGCGGCTCGCGCGAGCGGGCGAAATGCATCTCGAGCAGGGAGGCGAGGTTCTCGTCGTCGGGCTTGATGCGGAAGACGCCGGCGCCGCCGTTGCCGAACAGCGGCTTGACGATGATGTCGCGGTAGCGGTCGCGGAAGTCGCGGATCGCCATGGTGTCCCAGGTGATGAGGGTGGGCGGCATCAGCGCGGGGAAATGGGTGACCAGGAGTTTTTCCGGCGCGTTGCGCACGGCGGCGGGGTCGTTCACCACCAGCGTCCTCGGGTGGATGTGTTCGAGCAGGTGGGTGGCGGTGATGTAGGCCATGTCGAAGGGCGGGTCCTGGCGCATCAGCACCACGTCCATGGTGCCGAGATCGAGAATGGTCTCGGCGCCGAAGCGGTAATGCGCGCCAGGGATGCGCTGGACGCGCACCGGGCGGGCGCGGGCGCGCAGGCGGCTGTGGCCCCCTGGGCTGCCCCCTGGGTTGCCCGCCGGGCCGCCTTCATGCAGGGCGAGATGGCGCACCTCGTAGTGCCAGAGCGCATGGCCGCGGGCCTCGGCTTCCAGCATCAGGGCGAAGGTGGAATCGGCCTCGATGTTGATGGATTCGAGGGGATCCATCTGGACGGCGACGCTGAGGGCCATTTGGTTCGTTCCCGGGCAGGGGGCTGGGGTGCGGCGTTCATAGCAGGCGCGCGCGGGCGCTTGACACCCCCTGACGGCGCTTCTAGGTTCCGCCCCCTCGGCCGACCCCGGATTTTCCGGCGGTCGTCGTTTTCGCAGGCAGAAGCTCCGCCCGCGGCGCCGTTCCGGCCAGTCCGGAACTCAGGCCACGGGTTTGTGTTTCCACCCGCTCGCGTGGGATCCCCCGCGCTCGCGGGCGGTGCCCGTGGACGGCGGCCCCGGATCTGGCCCGGCCAGGCGAACCGAAGCGAGACGAGACAGGGGTCCATGCCGACCATCAACCAGCTCATCGCCCATGGGCGCGAGCCCCAGCGCACCCGCAACAAGGTGCCGGCGCTGCAGAACTGCCCGCAGAAGCGCGGCGTGTGCACCCGCGTCTATACCACCACGCCGAAGAAGCCGAACTCGGCGCTGCGGAAGGTGGCCAAGGTGCGCCTGACCAACGGCTATGAGGTGGTCAGCTACATCCCGGGCGAGGGGCATAATCTGCAGGAGCATTCGGTGGTGCTGATCCGCGGCGGGCGCGTGAAGGATCTGCCCGGCGTGCGGTACCATATTCTGCGCGGCGTGCTGGACACCCAGGGCATCGCCAAGCGCCGGCAGCGTCGTTCGCTGTATGGCGCCAAGCGGCCGAAATAGGGGAGGCGCGCATGTCCCGCCGTCACCGCGCCGTCAAGCGCGAGATCCTGCCGGACGCCAAGTTCGGCGACACCGTGGTCAGCCGTTTCATGAACGTGCTGATGTACGATGGCAAGAAATCCACTGCCGAGACCATCGTCTATTCGGCGCTGGACGTGCTGCGCAAGCGCGGCGGCCCGCAGGCCGATCCGGTGCGCATGTTCCACGAGGCGCTGGACAACGTGAAGCCGTCGGTGGAAGTGCGCTCCCGCCGGGTTGGCGGCGCCACCTATCAGGTGCCGGTGGAAGTGCGGGCCGAGCGGCGTCAGGCGCTGGCGATCCGCTGGATCATCGAGGCGGCCCGCAAGCGCGGGGAGCACACGATGGAAGACCGGCTTTCCAATGAGCTGCTGGACGCGGTGAACAACCGCGGCGCGGCGGTGAAGAAGCGCGAGGATACCCACCGGATGGCGGAGGCGAACAAGGCCTTCAGCCATTATCGCTGGTAGCAACACGACAGACCCGATCCCGATCGGACCACGGAGACAGACCCATGGCCAAGGCCAAATTCGCCCGCACCAAGCCGCACTGCAACATCGGCACGATCGGGCATGTCGATCACGGCAAGACCTCGCTGACCGCGGCGATCACCAAGGTGCTGGCCAAGACCGGCGGCGCCACCTTCACGGCGTATGACCAGATCGACAAGGCGCCGGAGGAGAAGGCGCGCGGCATCACCATCTCCACCGCGCATGTCGAGTATGAGACGAAGGCGCGCCATTACGCGCATGTGGATTGCCCCGGCCACGCCGACTACGTGAAGAACATGATCACCGGCGCGGCGCAGATGGACGGCGCGATCCTGGTGGTCTCCGCCGCCGACGGCCCGATGCCGCAGACGCGGGAGCACATCCTGCTCGCCCGCCAGGTCGGCGTGCCGGCGCTGGTGGTGTTCCTCAACAAGGTCGATATGGTCGATGACCCCGAGCTTTTGGAGCTCGTGGAGCTGGAAGTGCGCGAGCTGCTGAGCTCCTATCAGTTCCCCGGCGACGACATCCCGATCATCCGCGGTTCGGCGCTGTGCGCGCTGGAGGATCGGGAGCCGGAGCTCGGCGAGCAGGCGATCCTGAAGCTGATGGACGCGGTGGACAGCTACATCCCGCAGCCGGAGCGGCCGATGGACCGGCCGTTCCTGATGCCGATCGAGGATGTGTTCTCGATCTCCGGCCGCGGCACCGTGGTGACCGGGCGCATCGAGCGCGGCGTGGTGACGGTGGGCGACGAGGTCGAGATCGTCGGCATCAAGAACACCCAGAAGACGGTGGTGACCGGGGTCGAGATGTTCCGCAAGCTGCTGGACCGCGGGGAGGCCGGCGACAACATCGGCGCCCTGCTGCGCGGCACCAAGCGGGAGGAAGTGGAGCGCGGCCAGGTGCTGGCCAAGCCCGGCTCGATCACCCCGCACACCAAGTTCAAGGCCGAGGCCTATATCCTCACCAAGGAGGAAGGCGGCCGGCACACCCCGTTCTTCACCAATTATCGCCCGCAGTTCTATTTCCGCACCACCGACGTGACCGGGGTGGTGCAGCTGCCGGAGGGCACCGAGATGGTGATGCCGGGCGATAACGTGTCGATGGATGTCACGCTGATCGCGCCGATCGCGATGGACGAGGGGCTGCGCTTCGCCATTCGCGAGGGTGGCCGCACGGTTGGCGCCGGCGTGGTCGCCAAGATCGAAGCCTAGCAGCGGCCGCGCGCACCGGCGCCCCGTCCCGGGGTGCCGGTGTTCGTTTCCGCGTCACGGAAAGCGAACGATGGACAACCAGAATATCCGCATCCGCCTGAAGGCGTACGATCATCGCGTGCTGGACAACAGCACGCGGGAGATCGTGAACACGGCGAAGCGCACCGGTGCCCGCGTCCGCGGACCGATTCCGCTGCCCACGCATATCGAGCGTTTCACCGTCAACCGCTCGCCGCATGTGGACAAGAAGAGCCGCGAGCAGTTCGAGATGCGCACGCATCGCCGGCTGCTCGACATCGTCGAGCCGACGCCGCAGACCGTGGACGCGCTGATGAAGCTCGACCTCGCCGCCGGCGTCGATGTCGAGATCAAGATCTGAGGCAGGCGTGATGCGCACCGGGTTACTCGCGAAGAAGCTGGGCATGACGCGGATCTTCCGCGACGACGGCACGCATGTGCCGGTCACGGTCCTGCATCTCGACGATCTGCGGGTGGTGACCGCCCGCAGCGCCGAGACCGACGGCTATACCGCGGTCCAGCTGGGCTGGGGCAAGGCCAAGGTGAAGAACGTTTCCAAGCCCAATCGCGGGCATTTCGCCAAGCACAAGGTGGAGCCGCCGGCGAAGCTGGCGGAGTTCCGGGTGGCGGCGGATGCGGTGCTGCCCTCGGGCGCGGCGCTGTCGGCGGCGCATTTCGTGCCGGGGCAGAAGGTGGACGTGGCCGGCGTGACCAAGGGCAAGGGCTTCGCCGGGGCGATGAAGCGGTGGAACTTCGCCGGGCTGGAAGCCAGCCACGGCGTGTCCATCAGCCATCGCAGCCATGGTTCGACCGGCAACCGGCAGGATCCGGGCAAGACCTTCAAGAACAAGAAGATGGCCGGGCATCTGGGGGATGAGCGGGTGACCACGCTCAACCTGGAAGTGGCGGCGGTGGATGCGGAGAAGGGGCTCATCATGTTGCGCGGCGCGGTGCCGGGCGCCAAGGGCGGATTCGTGCTGGTGCGGGACGCGGTCAAGCGCGCGCGTCCGGCCGAGGCGCCCTATCCGGCGGCGCTCCGCGAAGCGGTCTCGGGCTGAGGACGGAACGATGCAGGTCGCGATCAGGACGCTCGACAACACCGAGGCGGGGACGGCGGAGCTGCCGGAGGCGATTTTCGCCGCCACGCCGCGCGCCGACATCATGGCGCGGGTGATCCACTGGCAGCTGGCCAAGCGCCGGGCCGGCACCCACAAGGCCAAGGGCATGTCGGAGGTGCAGGGCACCACCAAGAAGCCGTATCGGCAGAAGGGCACCGGCAATGCGCGCCAGGGCAGCCTGCGCGCGCCGCAGTACCGCACCGGCGGGGTGGTGCATGGGCCGGTGGTGCGCTCGCACGAATACAGCCTGAACAAGAAGGTGCGGCGGCTGGGGCTGATCTCGGCCCTGTCGCAGAAGCAGGCCGAGGGCAAGCTGGTGGTGCTGGATGCCGCCGCGGTGGCCGACGGCGCCAAGACCGCCGAGCTGGCGCGCAAGGTGAGGGCGCTGGGCTGGCGGTCCACGCTGATCGTCGATGGGGCGGCGGTGGACGCGGGGTTCCTGCGCGCCAGCCGCAATCTGCGGGAGATCGACATCCTGCCGACCATCGGCGCCAATGTTTACGACATCCTGCGCCATGACGTGCTGGCGATCACCACCGCGGGCCTCGCCGGCCTGGCGGCGCGGCTGGGAGGCGCGGCATGAGCGAGACCAAGCGGAAGCGCAAGCCGGTGCTGTCGCGGGAAGCGATGTATCAGCTGATCCACTCGCCGGTGATCACCGAGAAGGCGACCGGGCTGTCCGCGCTGGGGCAGTACGTGTTCCGGGTGCCGCTGGCGGCCAGCAAGCCCGAGATCAAGGCGGCGGTGGAAGGGCTGTTCGGGGTCGATGTGGTTTCGGTGAACACGCTGGTCCAGAAGGGCAAGACCAAGCGGTTCAAGGGGCGTCCCGGGGTGCGGTCGGACGTCAAGAAGGCGCTGGTGCGGCTGAAGGCCGATCAGCAGATCGATTTCACCACCGGCTTGGCGTGAAGGTCGAACGATGCCGATGAAGAATTTCAACCCGGTCACGGCCAGCCTGCGCGGCACCGTGCTGATCGACCGGGCCGGGCTGTGGAAGGGCAAGCCGGTGAAGGGGCTGACCGAGGGTCAGGCCAGCACCGGCGGGCGCAACAATCACGGCCGCATCACCAGCCGCTTCCGTGGCGGCGGGCACAAGCAGGCTTATCGCGTGGTGGATTTCCGCCGCCGCAAGTTCGACGTGCCGGCGACAGTGGAGCGGCTGGAATACGACCCCAACCGCACCGCCTTCATCGCCCTGGTGAAATATGCCGATGGCGAGCTCGCCTATATTCTGGCGCCGCAGCGGCTGCGGGCGGGCGATACGGTGGTCGCCGGCCAGCGCGCCGATATCAAGCCCGGCAACGCGATGCCGCTGGGGGCGATTCCGGTCGGCACCATCATCCACAATATCGAGATGAAGCCGGGCGCCGGCGGCAAGATCGCGCGCTCGGCCGGCACTTACGCGCAGCTGGTGGGCAAGGATGCCGGCTACGCGCAGATCAAGCTGATGTCGGGCGAGCTCCGGCTGGTGCGCGGGGAGTGCATGGCCTCGATCGGGGCGGTGTCGAATCCCGACAACATGAACCAGAAGATCGGCAAGGCCGGGCGGATGCGCTGGCTTGGGTTCCGCCCGCACAACCGCGGCGTGGTGATGAACCCGGTCGATCACCCGCTGGGCGGCGGCGAGGGGCGCAGCTCCGGCGGGCGGCACCCGGTCACGCCCTGGGGCAAGCCGACCAAGGGCTACAAGACGCGCGGCAACAAGCGCACCGATGGTCTGATTATCCGCCGCCGGAACAAGGGCAAGTAGGATGACACGTTCCGTCTGGAAAGGTCCGTTCGTGGACGGGTATCTGCTGAACAAGGCGGATGCCGCGCGCGCCTCGGGCCGCAACGAGATCATCCGCATCTGGTCGCGGCGATCCACCATTCTGCCGCAGTTCGTCGGCCTGACGTTCGGCGTCTATAACGGCCGCAAGTTCCTGCCGGTGCAGGTGACCGAGAACATGGTTGGGCACAAGTTCGGCGAGTTCTCGCCGACCCGCACCTTCACCGGCCATTCCGGCGACAAGAAAGCGAAGCGGTCGTAACCATGAGCAAGCCCAAGCATCCGCGCGGCCTGGACGAGACCGAGGCGCAGGCGATCGTGAGCAACCTCAGGGTGTCTCCGCGCAAGTTGAATCTGGTTGCCGGGATGATCCGCAACCAGCCGGCCGGCCACGCGCTGAACCAACTGGCGTTCAGCAAGCGCCGCATCGCCGGGGCGGTGAAGAAGGCGCTGGAAAGCGCGATCGCCAATGCCGAGAACAACCATCACCTGGATGTCGATCGGCTGGTGGTGAGCCGGGCCGAGGTGGGGCGCGCCATCGTGATGCGCCGCTTCCATGCTCGCGGCCGCGGCCGCGCGGCGCGGGTGGAGAAGTGGTTCAGCAATCTTCGTATCGTCGTGGCGGAGCGGGCGCAGGATCAAGCCCCCGAGCCGGCCGGGCAGGAGGCCGCCTGATGGGTCACAAGGTCAACCCGATCGGGCTGCGGCTCGGCATCAACCGCACCTGGGACAGCCGCTGGTTCGCCGGCGCGGATTATGCGCCGCTGCTGCACCAGGACATGAAGCTGCGCACCCATCTGCGCGAGAAGCTGCGCGGGGCCGGCGTGTCGCGCGTGGTGATCGAGCGGCCGGCGAAGAAGCCGCGCGTGACCATCTATGCCGCCCGCCCCGGCGTGGTGATCGGCAAGAAGGGCCAGGACATCGAGGTGCTGAAGAAGACGCTCAGCACCATGGCGAAGTCCGAGGTGACGCTGAACATCGTCGAGATCCGCAAGCCCGAGATCGACGCCGTGCTGGTGGCGGAGAACATCGCCCAGCAGCTGGAGCGCCGGGTGGCGTTCCGCCGGGCGATGAAGCGGGCGGTGCAATCGGCGATGCGGCTTGGCGCGCAGGGCATCCGCATCAATTGCGGCGGCCGGCTGGGCGGGGCCGAGATCGCGCGGGTGGAGTGGTACCGCGAGGGACGGGTGCCGCTGCACACGCTGCGGGCGGATATCGACTACGGCCAGGCGACCGCCAAGACCACCTACGGCACCTGCGGGGTGAAGGTGTGGATCTTCAAGGGCGAGATCATGGCCCATGATCCGATGGCGCAGGATCGCCGCGCCGCCGAACAGGCGCCGCAGCGGTAAGGAACGGGATCGATGTTGCAACCGAAGCGCACCAAGTTCCGCAAGGCGCACAAGGGCCGCATCCATGGCAACGCCAAGGGTGGGACCTCGCTCAATTTCGGCACCTTCGGGTTGAAGGCGCTGGAGCCGGAGCGGATCACCGCCCGCCAGATCGAGGCGGCGCGGCGGGCGATCACGCGGGCGATGAAGCGCACAGGGCGGGTGTGGATCCGGATTTTCCCGGACGTCCCCGTCTCCCGCAAGCCGGCCGAGGTCCGCATGGGGTCCGGCAAGGGCACGCCCGAGTTCTGGGTGGCCCGCGTCGCGCCGGGGCGGATCATGTTCGAACTGGACGGCGTGACCGGGGACATCGCGCGCGACGCGCTGACCCTGGGGGCCGCCAAGCTGCCGATCCGCACCCGGATCGTGCAGCGGATGGGAGATGCGTGATGGCGAAGGAAGCCAAGGCGTCCGATGTGCGCGCCAAGACCCCCGACGAGCTTGCCGACATGCTGGTGAACCTGCGCAAGGAGCAGTTCAACCTGCGGTTCCAGCGCGCCCAGGGCCAGAAGGAAGGCATCGCGCGGACCGGCGCGGTGCGGCGCGAGATCGCGCGGGTGAAGACCATCATGACCGAGCGCGCCGCCGGCGCGGCGCGTTCGTAAGGGGATCAAGAGATGCCGAGGCGCGTTCTGACCGGCCGGGTCACCAGCGACAAGATGGACAAGACCGTGACGGTGCTTGTCGATCGCCGGGTGATGCATCCGCTGTACAAGAAGTTCATTCGTCGCTCGAAGAAATACGCGGCGCATGACGAGGCGAATCTGTGCAAGGTCGGCGATGTGGTGCGCATCGAGGAGTGCCGCCCGATCAGCAAGCGCAAGACCTGGCAGGTGATCGAGCGTAACGGCGCCCCGCTTTGGGGCGCTGTCCCGGCCAGCGGAGAAGCGGCATGATCTCGGTCGAGACCAATCTGGACGTGGCGGACAATTCCGGCGCGCGCCGGGTGCAGTGCATCAAGGTGCTGGGCGGCACGCGGCGGCGCACCGCCAGCGTGGGCGACGTGATCGTGGTGTCCGTGAAGGAGGCGATCCCGCGCGGCAAGGTGAAGAAGGGCGACGTGCACCAGGCGGTGATCGTGCGCACCTCGTTCCCGGTGCGCCGGCAGGACGGCAGCGCGATCCGCTTCGACCGCAACGCCGCGGTGCTGATCAACAAGCAGCAGGAGCCGATCGGCACCCGCATCTTCGGCCCGGTGGTGCGCGAGCTGCGCGGGCGGAAGTTCATGAAGATCATTTCGCTGGCTCCGGAGGTGATCTGATGGCCGCGCGCATCCGCAAGGGCGACACGGTGCTGGTGATTACCGGCGCGTCGAAGGGCATCCGGGGCGAGGTGCTGCGGGTGTTCCCGCGCGCGGAGCGCGCGGTGGTCGCCGGGGTCAACATGGTGCGCAAGCACAAGAAGCCGCAGGGGATGCAGGAGCCGGGCGGGATCCGCTCGGAGGAGGCCTCCATCCATCTGTCCAATCTGAAGCTGGTGGACCCGAAATCCGAACAGCCGACCAAGGTCGGGTTCCGGGTGCTGGAGGACGGACGCAAGGTGCGGGTGGCCAAGGCCACCGGCCAGGTGATCGAGGGCTGAGGCGATGAGCGGGACCAAGGGCAAGGGCGGCAAGCCGCCGGCGAAGGGTGGCGCCAAGGGCGGCGGGGCCAAGGGTGCCGCGCGCGCGGGCAAGACCTCGGCCACCGGCACCAGCGCCCGCGGCGGCGCCGGCGCGCCGCTGCCGCGCGCGGCGCGCGAGAAGGTGCAGATCGATCCCAACGCGCCCGCGCCCAAGGCGGCGCCGGAGGTGATGCCGCGGTTGCAGCGGCGCTACCGCGAGGAGATTCGCGCCAAGCTGGCGGCCGAGTTCAACTACGCCAACCCGATGCAGGTGCCCCGCCTGACCAAGGTGGTGGTGAACATGGGCGTCGGCGAGGCGACCGGGGATCAGAAGAAGCTGGACGCGGCGGTGGCCGAGCTCGGCGCGATCACCGGGCAGAAGGCGGTGAAGACGCTGGCGAAGAAGGCGATCGCCGGCTTCAAGATCCGCAAGGGCCTGCCGATCGGCTGCAAGGTGACGCTGCGCAAGGCGCGGATGTACGAGTTCCTCGACCGGCTGATCACCATCGCCTTGCCGCGGGTGCGCGATTTCCGCGGCATCACCGGCAAGGGCTTCGACGGGCGTGGCAATTTCGCCATGGGTCTGCGGGAGCAGATCATCTTCCCCGAGATCAACTACGACCAGGTCGATGATATCCGCGGGATGGACATCGTGTTCGTCACCACGGCGAAGACGGATGCGGAAGCGAAGGCGCTGCTCAAGGCGTTCGACCTTCCGTTCGCGGCGTGAGTTCGGAAAACCGCCAGGGCGTTTCCTGACAGGTTCCACAGGCAAGGACAGAGAATGGCCAAGACCTCCCAGGTCAATCGCAACAACCACCGGGCACGCCTGGCGGCACGCGACAAGGGCAAGCGGGCGGCGCTGAAGGCGATCGTGATGGATCGCTCGCTGCCGGTGGAAGACCGTTTCAATGCCTCGCTCAAGCTCGCGCAGCTGCCGCGCAACGGCGCGGCGGTGCGGGTGCGGCTGCGCTGCGAGCTCACCGGGCGGTCGCGCGGCAATTATCGCAAGTTCAAGCTCTCGCGCGTGATCCTGCGCGATCTGGCCTCGGCGGGGCAGATCCCCGGCATGGTCAAGGCGAGCTGGTAGGGGAAGCGCCATGTCGATGTCCGATCCCCTGGGGGACATGCTCACCCGCATCCGCAACGCCCAGCACGCGCGGCATTCGTCCTGCGTGGCGCCGGCCTCGCGGTTCCGCGCCAATGTTCTGGACGTGCTGAAGCGGGAGGGCTACATTCGCGGCTTCGCCGCCGAGGAGCTGCGCCCCGGCGTCGCCCAGCTGCGCATCGAGCTGAAATATAACGAAGGCGAGCCGGTCATCAAGGAGATCCATCGCGTCTCCCGCCCCGGCCGGCGCGTCTATTCCGCCATCAAGGACCTGCCGCGGGTCTATGCCGGTCTCGGCGTCTCCATCCTCTCCACCCCGCGCGGGGTGATGAGCGATGCCGAGGCGCGGGCCGCCAATGTCGGCGGCGAAGTCCTCTGCCGCGTGTTCTGAGGTCGTATCATGTCACGTGTCGGCAAATACCCGGTCGAGATTCCCCAGGGGGTGCAGGTCGCCATCGCCGGCGGACGGCTGACCGCCAAGGGCAAGCTCGGCGAACTCGCGCTGACCCTCACCGACCTGGTGGACACCAAGGTCGAGGGCAACCGCGTCATCGTGGCGCCGAAGGGGGGCACGCGGCAGGCGCGGATGATGTGGGGCACCACGCGGGCGCATGTCGCCAACATGGTGAAGGGCGTCTCGCAGGGCTTCGCCAAGGCGATGGAGATCACCGGCACCGGCTATCGCGCCGCGGTGCAGGGCGACAAGCTGGTGCTCAACCTCGGCTACTCGCATGACGTGATCTTCCCGATCCCGCCGGGGATCCGGATCACCTGCGAACGCCCCACCGCGGTCAAGGTGGAAGGCACGGATCGCCGGCTGGTCGGCCAGGTGGCGGCCGAGATCCGCGGCTTCCGCGGCCCCGAACCCTACAAGGGCAAGGGCGTGCGCTACGCCGACGAGACCATCCGGCGCAAGGAAGGCAAGAAGAAATGAGCGCGGTTCAGGACCTTCGCGACCGTCGGCGCGCGCGCCTGCGGTTTTCGCTGCGGCAAAAAAGCGGCGGGCGGCCCCGGCTGTCGGTGTTCCGCTCGGGCAAGAACATCTATGCGCAGGTGATCGACGACGCGCAGGGCCGCACCCTTGCCGCCGCCTGCTCGCGCGACGAACAGCTGCGCGGCAGCCTGCGCACCGGCGCCGACAAGGCGGCGGCCAGCGCGGTCGGCAAGCTGGTGGCGGAACGCGCGCTGGCCGCCGGCATCACGGAAGTGGTGTTCGATCGCGGCGCCTATCTCTATCACGGCCGCGTCAAGGCGCTGGCCGAAGCCGCCCGCGAGGGCGGACTCTCCTTTTGAGGATCCTGACGCATGGCACGTGAACCACGGGAAGGCGGTCGCCGGCGCGAGCGGGACTCCGAGCGCGACTCCGATGACGGCCTGGTCGACAAGCTGGTCACCATCAATCGCGTCGCCAAGGTGGTGAAGGGCGGACGCCGCTTCGCCTTCGCCGCCCTGGTGGTGGTGGGCGACCAGAAGGGCCGCGTCGGCTACGGCGCCGGCAAGGCCCGCGAGGTGCCGGAGGCGATCCGCAAGGCCACCGAGCGCGCCAAGCGCGGCATGATCCGGGTGCCGATGAAGGAAGGCCGCACCCTGCACCACGACGTCACCGGCCGCTTCGGCGCCGGGTCGGTGGTGCTGCGCTCGGCCTCGGCCGGCACCGGAATCATCGCCGGCGGCCCGCTGCGCGCCGTGTTCGAAAGCCTGGGCATGGGCGACGTGGTGGCGAAATCCCTCGGTAGCCGCAATCCGCACAACATGGTGAAGGCGACCTTCGCCGCGCTGACCGCCTGCGCCAGCCCGCGCTCGGTGGCCAACCGGCGCGGCAAGAAGGTCTCCGACCTGCTCGGACCGCGCCGCGATGTCGGCCCCGTGACCCAGGATGCCGAGGCCCCGGCCAAGGCCTGACAGCAAGCGCGTTCGCGTCACCCAGATCGCCTCCCCGGCCGGGCGCAAGCCCGGGCAGCGGGAAACCCTGATCGGCCTCGGCCTCAACAAGATCCGCCGGTCCCGCGAACTCGAGGATACCCCCTCGATCCGCGGGATGATCCGCACCGTCGCCCACCTGGTGAAGGTGGAGGAGCTGACCTGACATGAAACTCAACGAGCTGCGCGATAATCCGGGTGCGCGCCTGAAGTCGAAGCGGCTCGGGCGCGGCATCGGCTCGGGCAAGGGCAAGACCTCGGGCAAGGGCGTCAAGGGCCAGAAGGCGCGCGAGGGCGTGGCCATCAACGGCTTCGAGGGCGGGCAGATGCCGATCTACCGCCGCCTGCCCAAGCGCGGGTTCAAGAACCCGTTCCGCAAGGAATACGCGCCGGTCAACTTGGACGCGCTGGAGAAGGCGATCGCCGCCGGCAAGCTGGACGCGACCCAGCCGATCACCGAGGAGACGCTGCGGGCGGCTGGCCTCCTGCGCGGCGGCGGCAAGATGGCGGGGGTGCGGCTGCTGGCGCGCGGCAAGGCGAGCCGGGCGCTGACCATCACGGTCGCCGGTGCCTCGGCCGCGGCGGTGGCGGCGGCGGGCGGGACCGTGACCACGACGGTCGCGCGCAAGGACGCGGCGCCGGCGGCATAGCGCAAGGGGGTTCCCCATGGCTTCGGCGGCCGAGCAACTCGCGGCAAACCTCAATCTCGGGGTCTTCTCGAAGGCGACCGAGCTCAAGCAGCGAATCTGGTTCACGCTGGGGGCGCTGATCGTCTTCCGGCTGGGCACCTATATCCCGGTGCCGGGCGTCAACGCCTCGGTGATGGCGCAGATGCTGTCGAACAGCGCCGCCGGCGGGTTCCTGAACATGCTCAACATGTTCTCCGGCGGCGCGGCGGGGCGGATGACCGTCTTCGCGCTCAACATCATGCCCTATATCAGCGCCAGCATCATCATCCAGCTGATGACGGCGGCGGTCCCCTCGCTCGAGGCGCTGAAGAAGGAGGGCCAGCAGGGGCAGGTCCGGCTCAACCAGTACACCCGCTACCTGACCGTGCCGATCGCCATGGTGCAGGCCTACGGGATTTCCTTCGGCCTGCAGGCGATGCACAGCAACACTGGCGCTCCGGTGGTGTTGGATCCGGGGTTCGGCTTCACCGTGACCGCGGTGGTCTCGCTGGTGGGTGGGACCATGTTCCTCACCTGGGTCGGCGAGCAGATCACCGCCCGCGGGGTCGGCAACGGCACCAGCCTCATCATCATGTCCGGCATCGTGGCCAATCTGCCGGGCGCCTTCGGCTCGCTGCTGGAACTCGGTCACACCGGCGCGCTGTCGGGCGTGTTCATTGTGTTCTTCTTCTTCCTCGCCGTCGGCGTGATCGCCTTCATCGTCTTCATGGAGCGCGCCTATCGCCGGGTGCCGGTGCAATACCCGAAGCGGCAGGTGGGCAACCGCATGTTCGGCGGCGATTCCACCCATATGCCGCTCAAGATCAACACTTCGGGCGTGATTCCGCCGATCTTCGCCAGCTCGATCCTGCTGATCCCGGCCACCGTGGCCGGCTTCGCCGGCGCCGGCTCGCCCTGGCTGCAACGGGTCACCGCGCTGCTGGCCCCGGGCTCGATCGCCTACATGATCGTCTATGCGGCGATGATCGTGTTCTTCTCGTTCTTCTACACCGCGGTGGTGTTCAACCCCGAGGAGACCGCGGACAATCTCAAGAAATACGGCGGCTTCGTGCCCGGCATCCGGCCCGGAGCGGCCACCGCGCAGTATTTCGACTTCGTGCTGTCGCGCCTGACGGTGCTGGGCGGGCTCTACCTGGTGGCGGTGTGCCTGCTGCCGCAGATCCTGATTACCGATTACGGGCTGCCGTTCTATTTCGGCGGCACCTCCATCCTGATCGTGGTCTCGGTGATGATGGACACGGTGACGCAGATCCAGTCGCACCTGATCGCCCATCAGTACGAGGGCCTCATCAAGAAAAGCCGGGTGAAGGGACGCCGATGAACCTGATTCTGCTCGGTCCGCCCGGCGCCGGCAAAGGGACCCAGGCCAAGCGGCTGATGGACCGCTTCGGCATCGCCCAGATCAGCACCGGGGACATGCTGCGCGCGGAAGTGGCCGCCGGCTCGCCGATCGGGCGGGAGGCGAAGGCGGTGATGGAATCCGGGGCGCTGGTCTCCGACGACATCATCATCCGGATGCTGGGCGCGCGGATCGACCGGCCGGATTGCGCCAAGGGCTTCATCCTGGACGGGTTCCCGCGCACCGTGCCGCAGGCGGTGGCGCTGGACGCGCTGCTGGCGGAGAAGCGGCTGAAGCTGGATGCGGTGATCGAACTCGCGGTCGATGACGCCGCGCTGGTGGAACGCATCTCCGGCCGCTTCACCTGCAAATCCTGCGGCGCCGGCTATCACGACAAGTTCCAGCCGACGCGGGTGCCCGGGGTGTGCGACGCCTGCGGCGGGACCGAGTTCATCCGCCGTCCCGACGACAATGCCGCCACCGTCGCCGCGCGGCTGGAGGCGTATCACCGCCAGACCGCGCCGATCATCCCGCATTACCGGGCGCAGGGGCGGTTCTTCACCGTCGATGGCATGGCCTCGATCGACGCCGTCAGCGCGGAAATTGCCGGGGTGCTGGATCGGCTGTAGCCTTCGCCCCCGAAACTCAGGGGGAAGCGCCATGTCCGAGCCACCGATCCACGACCTCTACGCCATCCGCTACGCCACCCGCGACGCCCGCCGCGCTGATCATTTCATCGGCGGCGATCCGCATGACGCGCCGATGCCGATGGATTATTTCGTCTGGGTCGCGGTCGGCCCGGAAGGGGCGACCGTCATCGATGCCGGCTTCACCGAGCCGGTGGCTAAGAAGCGCGGCCGCACCTTCTTGCGCTGCCCGGTGGAGGCGCTGTCGCTGATCGGCGTCGATCCCGCCGCGGTGAAGGACGTGGTGCTGACCCATCTGCACTACGATCACGTCGGCAATTTCGACCGCTTCCCCAACGCCACCTTCCATCTGCAGGAACCGGAGCTGCACTACGCGGTCGGCCGCTACATGCGCTACGCCAAGCTCGCGCATTCCTTCGAGGTCGATGACGTGGTGGGCATCGTGCGGATGAACTACGCGCGGCGGGTGCGCCTCTATAACGGGCCGCGCACGCTCGCCTCCGGCATCAGCCTGCACCCGGCGCCGGGCCATTCGGCGGGGCTGCAATTCGTCTGCGTGAACACCCGGCGCGGCCGGGTGGTGGTGGCCTCCGACGTCACCCATTACTACGAGCATTTCGAGAACGAACGCCTGTTCACCACCGCCTTCCATCTGGGGCAGATGCTGGAAGGCTACGAGCTGCTGCGCGAGGCCGCCCCCAGTCCCGCCCATATCGTGCCCGGGCACGACCCGGAGGTGATGCGCCGCTACCCAGCGCCCAGCCCGGCGCTGGAGGGGATCGTGGTGCGGCTGGACGTGCCGCCGCGGGGCTGACGGTCCGGCGGCCATGCGGGATATGCGGGCCGGTTCTGCCGTCCGCGCATGGCCGGCCCGAGGCCGCCGCGCCTATGCTCGGCTCGGTTGCTGAGGGAAACGCCATGACACTCGCCATCCGCGACCTCACCCCGGGCTTCGTGGGCGAGGTCTCCGGCATCGATATCACCGCCCCGCTCGATCCGACGCAGGTGGCCGCGCTGGAGGCGGGGATGGACCGCTACGCGGTGCTGGTGTTCCACGACCAGCACCTGACCGACGAGCAGCAGATGGCGTTCACCCGCAATTTCGGCGCCATCGAGGATGCCCGCGGCGGCAACATCACCCGCCCCGAGC